>JAVXLU010000089.1:0-9524 GCA_036646635.1 Romboutsia sp. | reverse complement strand
AAGAGTTGGATTATTAGATGAAATATTAGAAGTACATAAAAAATATTTACCACAGTTTAATGTATAATAAAAGACTAGTCTCTATACTAGTCTTTTATTATATTTAAGTAATATATTATCAAATTATTTTACAGATGTTCCATTTTCATTTTGAGTTACTAACCCTTTTTTCATTAAAACACCAAGTGCACGTTTGAAGTTTTTCTTACTACTATTGAAAACAGTAGATATTTCCTCTGGAGTAGATTTATCATTAAATCTCATATGACCATCGGAACCTTCAAGATAACTTATGATTGATGTTTCGAGAGAATCTAATTCATCTTTTCTTCCAGATCTAGGAGAAAGTCCTAATTTTTTATCTTCATATATTTTTATAACATTTAAATTTAATTCATCACCTATTTTTAACTCAGTAAAGTATTCATTATTAAGAATAACACCTGCATATTTGTTATCTACACAAATCATAGCAGAGTTATTAGTTTGGAAACCGTAAACTACACCAGTAACAGTATCTCCTATATTATAAGTATGTTCTGTTGTAAGATGTTCATTTATATCAGTAGTTGCAGCTATTCTGCCACTTTTATCTAGGTATATATAGAATGGATATCTTGAACCTTTTTCAAGTTCATAAGTTTTAGCGCTAAATGGAACTAATATATCCTTTTGAAGACCTACATCTATAAAACTACCTATTTGAGTATGAGCAACTACTTTTAGATAAGCCACATCACCAATTTTAGCTTTAGGGTAGTCTAAAGTAGCAGAAGCTCTACCTTCAGAATCTTTATAAATGAAGACATTAACTGTATCTCCTACTTCGATTTTATTTTTTCCTAATAATCTATTATGAAGTAGTACATCATCTTTAGTATCGCCAGTTTGTGCATCTAAGAAGTATCCAAAATCCGTTTTTCTTTTTACTTCTAGTTTGTTATAATCGCCTATTTTTATCAATTTATATCATCTCCTTAGTTGTTATTATTACTTATGTTATAATTAAATATAATACCATATCTAAGAAATATATTATATACAAATATTTTGTTAAGAATAAGATGAAAGTATTGAAAATAAGTATTGAAGTAGAGTATAATTGGTATATACCAAAACATAAGGGAATGGTGGGAATATGGAAAAAGTAGATAAAAATAGTATAATTCCTATACACACACAAATTAGTTCTATAATAAGGAATATGATAGAGGAAGGCCAGTTAAAAGAAGGCGATTCTATAATTCCAGAAAGAGAATTATGTAGTATTCAAAATGTAAGTAGAATGACAGTTAATAAAGCAATTTCTACATTAGTTTCAGAAGGTATACTTTATAGAATTCAAGGAAAAGGTACATTTGTATCTAAGAACAAGAAAAAATATCAATTTTCAAATGTAAAAGGATTTACTGATGTAATGAAAGAAAAGGGAGTTAATATAAGAACTGATATATTATCGTTTGAAATGGAAATTCCCAGTGAACTATTAAGACGAAAGTTAGAAATAAAAAATGATACTACGAATATATATAAAATTGTAAGATTAAGATATACAGATGGAGAACCATTTGCTATAGAGACGGTATATTTATCAGAGGATATGTGCAAAGGTTTTACTAAAGGAATATTAGATAATAATTCACTTTATAAAGTATTAAGTGAAAATTATAATCATAAAATACATACGGCAAAACAAAGTATAGAACCTATAATACTTTCAGAATATGAAAGTGGATCATTAGAAGCAGAAGAAGGCTCGTTAGCTCTTAGAATTCAAAGAAATTCATATAATAAAGAAGGTCGACCTATAGAGTATACTATATCAATATTTAGAAGTGATAAATTTCAATATGAGTTAATATTAAGTGAGTAGGGGGAATTTAATATGAAATGTATAGTTAATGGAAAGGTAATATTGGAAAATGAAATATTAGATAATAAAGTATTAATATTTGATGAGAAAATAATTGACATTGCAAATGAAGTACCTGAAGAATGTGAAATTATTGATGCAAAAGGTAAATATATTTCTCCAGGATTTATAGATATACATATACATGGAAATATGGGAAAAGATACAATGGATGCAAGTGAAGATTCGATAGTAACAATAGCTGAATCTATAGCTAGGCATGGAGTAAGTTCATTTTTACCAACGACAATGACAATGGGGAAAGAATCAATATACAATGCATTAGATGTTGTTGAAAAATTAGTAGGAGTTGGAGAAAATAGATCAGAAATACTAGGAGTTCACTTAGAAGGACCATTCATAAATTCAAAATATAAAGGTGCTCAAAATGACGAATTTATAATAAATCCAAGTTATGAATTTATAGAAAAATATAAAAATCTAATAAAAGTAATAACTTATGCACCAGAAAATGATAATAATTATGAATTTACTAAGGAAATTGTTAAAAATACGGATATAGCTTTATCAATAGGTCACAGTAAGGCTACATTTAAACAAGCTAGAGAAGCTATAAATTTTGGAGCAAGAAATATAACTCATACATTTAATGGAATGACACCTCTTAATCATAGAAATCCTGGTATAGTAGGAGCAGCACTTACAAGCAATGCTTATTGTGAAATTATTGCAGACACAATTCATATAAGTGCAGATTTATTCCAATTCATACTAGATAATAAAGGTGAAGATAAAATAGTACTTATAACTGATTCTATTGAAGCAGGAGGGATGGATGATGGAGAGTATTCATTAGGCGGTCAAAAGGTTATAGTTAAAGATAATCAAGCAAGACTTGAAAGTGGATCTTTAGCAGGTAGTGTAATGCCACTTAATAAAATGATATATAATTTCTTAAATAATACAGATTTAGATATAAGAAAAGTTGTAAAACTTGCATCTTTAAATCCAGCTAAAACAATAGGCGTAGATAAAATAAAAGGAAGTATAGAAATTGGTAAAGATGCTGATATAACTATAATTGATGAAGATGTAAATTGTTATATGACAATAAATAAAGGAAAAGTTATATATATAAAGTAGTTTATAGGGGGGATTAATATGAGAATATTAGTGTGTAAAAATTATGAAGAGATGAGTAAAAAAGCAGCTCAAATGATATTAAGCCAGGTAACTTTAAAGCCAAATTCAGTTTTAGGATTAGCAACAGGAAGTACTCCTATGGGAATGTACAAAGAATTAGTAACTATGTATAAAAATAATATTATAGATTTTAGCGAAGTAGTGACTTTTAACTTAGATGAATACTATCAATTACCTATTACTAATAATCAAAGTTACCACTATTTTATGCATGAAAATTTATTTAATTATATAAATGTTAAAAAAGAAAATGTACATGTACCAAATGGTATGGTTGAAGATGTTGAAGTAGAATGTAATAGATATGATAACTTTATAAAAGAATCAGGTGGGATAGATATACAAGTATTAGGGATAGGTCATAATGCCCATATAGGATTTAATGAACCAACTATAAACTTTGAAAGAGGAACTCATCTAGTTGATTTAAAAGAAAGCACAATAGAAGCTAATGCCAGATTTTTTGAAAAAATAGAAGATGTTCCTAAAAAAGCTATAACAATGGGAACAGGATCTATATTCAAAGCTAAAAAAATAATGTTACTAGCTTGTGGGAAAGGTAAATCAGAAGCTATATATAATACTGTGTATGGAAAAGTTATACCAGAAGTTCCTGCATCAATATTACAATTTCATAACGATATAGTATTAATATTAGATGAAGAAGCTGCAAGTAAATTAAACCGAGAGGATTACAAACTAGTATAAATAGATGAAAATTTATGTATCATGTTTTACGTATTTATTTTTGATTTAAGAATACAATTTTTAGGATAAAAATAGGGCTAGGTTTATACCTAACTCTATTTTTATCCTAAAAATTAAAACAAAATAAATCAAAACAAATATGATATAGTATAAATATACAATTGTATTATTAGACTAATATGGAGGATACAGTATTGTTAAAGAAAATTGGAGTAAAGATTTTAAAGCTTTTTATAGGTTTTTTTATGGCTGCATATGGAACTATATGTATTATAAATTCTAATTTAGGTGGAGCACCATGGGATGTATTTCACCAAGGAGTATCATACAAAATAGGAATTACTATAGGAAGTGCGAGTATTATAATGGGAGTATTTATTGTAATTATAGATGCTTTACTTGGAGAAAAAATAGGCGTAGCTACAATATTAAATATGATATTTATAGGAGTTTTTATGGATTTAATATCTTTAAATAATATAGCTCCAATTCCAAGTAATACTTTAATGAGAGTTGTTACGTTAATAGAAGGAATGATATTTATGTCAATAGGTACAGTCTTTTATATGAAGTGTGGACTAGGTAGTGGTCCAAGAGATGGTTTAATGGTTGCATTACAAAAAAGAACTAACAAATCAGTTCAATTAATTAGAGGGTCAATAGAAATAGGAGTTTTAATTATAGGATGTATATTAGGTGGTATACCTGGAATAGGAACTATTATAACGGCACTAGGTATAGGATATATTATGAAAATTGTATTTAAAATTTGTAAGTTTGATTCTTCTAAAGTAAAACATAGGTCGATAGAAGAATGTATAGTTTATATAAAGCGAGAGCTATATGAAGATAAACATACTGAAAAAGAAATAATTGATAGCAATTAATTAAAATTAGCATCTTTATATAAAGGTGTTATTTTTATGTAATAATTTATCATAAAATACTTGTTTTGTGGAAAATTTATAATAATATGTGTAGACTTTTTTTATGAAACTATATTACGTAAGATTATTTATTTTAAAAAAAATAATTAATTTACACAAATTAGGGATACTAAACTTTATAAATATTAATATAAACATACTTATATTAATAAAATAGACAAAGTGTTTAAAATACTAGTATAATCAATGAAAATAAAAAATAAGAAAATAATGAAAATCTATTGAATTATGCTATGAAATTTTATATAATAAGTTTTGTTGTTTAGAAATTTTAAACATATTGTTTAGTTATAATAACAAAACTTAAGGAGGTGGGACTATGGATATTGGTGAAAAAATAAAACGTATGAGAATAGAAAAACAACTGACCCAAGAAGAGTTAGCAAACAGATGTGAGTTGTCAAAAGGATTTATATCTCAATTAGAAAATAACTTAACATCACCATCCATCGCTACCATTATAGATATACTTGAAATATTAGGTACTAATTTAAGGGAATTTTTTAATGAGATAGATGATGAAAGAATTTCTTTTACAAAAGAGGATATGTTTGAAACAGAAGATGAAGACTTAAAATATACATTTACATGGTTAATCCCAAATTCACAAAAAAATGAAATGGAGCCTGTAATAATAACTTTATATCCTGGTGGACAATATAAAGAAGAAAAACCACATGAGGGAGAAGAATTTGGATATGTACTTTCTGGTTCTATATATTTACATATAGGAGATAAAAAAAGTAAAGTAAGAAAAGGTGAGAGTTTTTACTTTAAGCCAAGAGCTAATCATTATATATCTAATGCAGGAAAGACTACAGCAAAAGTAATTTGGGTAAGTACTCCACCATCATTCTAGAGACGAGGTGTTAATAATTGGTAAAGAATATAATAGAATTACATAAAATATCTAAAACATATGGTGATAATACAGTTTTAGATAAATTAAGTTTAGATATAAAGAAAAATGAGTTTTTAACATTACTAGGACCAAGTGGTTGTGGTAAAACCACAACTTTAAAAATAATAGCAGGATTTGAATATGCAGATGAAGGAGAAGTTCTATTTGAAGATAAAGAAATGAACAATCTGCCTCCGTATGAAAGACAAGTGAATACAGTGTTTCAAAAATATGCATTATTTCCACATATGAATATATATGAAAATATAGCATTTGGACTAAAGATAAAAAAAATGCCTAAAGATGAAATAGATAAAAAAGTAAAAGAAATGTTGAAATTAGTTTCATTAGAAGGTTTTGAAAAAAGAAAAGTAGATTCTTTAAGTGGAGGTCAACAACAGAGAATAGCAATAGCTAGAGCATTAGTAAATGAACCAAAGGTATTGTTATTAGATGAACCTCTAGGAGCACTTGATTTAAAGTTAAGACAAGAAATGCAAATAGAATTAAAGAGAATGCAGCAGAAGTTAGGAATAACATTTATATTTGTGACACATGATCAAGAAGAAGCGCTTAGTATGTCAGATACTATAATTGTAATGAATAAAGGCAAAATACAACAAATGGGTACACCAGAAGATATATATAATGAACCGAAAAATTCATTTGTAGCAAGATTTATAGGTGAAAGTAACATTCTTAATGGAATTATGTTAGAAGATTTTAAAGTTAAGTTCTGTAAAAAAGTATTTGATTGTGTTGATAAAGGTTTTAAGAAAAATGAGGATATAGAGGTTGTAATAAGACCTGAAGATATAAAAATGGTTAGTTATGAAGAAGGAATGTTAAAGGGAATAGTTACATCTACAGTATTTAAGGGAGTCCACTATGAGATATTAGTAAAAGAAAATGATAGAACATGGATGCTTCATAATACTAAAACAGCTGAAATAGGATCTAAATTAGGTATGGATATATATCCAGAAGATATTCATATCATGAGAAGAGTAGTAGATTAAGATGAAGATGAAGATGAAGAAAAAATCTATACTAGCATATCCATATATAATATGGAGTGCAATATTTATAGTAATCCCTTTAATATTAGTAGTATTTTTTAGTTTTACTAAAGAAATTGACGGTAGATACGTGTTCTCTTTAGCTAACTACAAAGAATTAATAGATCCAATATATTTTAAAGTATTTTTAAGATCAGTTGTATTAGCTGGTTTAGCTACATTTATATGTCTAATAGTTGGATATCCGGTAGCATATATAATTTCAAAAGCCCCAATAAGTAAAAGAGGAACTTTAATATTACTATTTATACTTCCGATGTGGATGAACTTTCTCTTAAGAACATATGCGTGGGTAGCTATATTAGGTAGAAATGGACTTTTAAATTCTTTACTTGGCGTATTTGGAGTAGAACCTTTGAGTATTTTATATACTAATTTTGCTATATTATTAGGTATGGTATATAATTTTTTACCTTTCATGGTACTTCCGATATTTACGTCATTATCAAAGATGGATAATGATTTGGTAAATGCAGCACATGATTTAGGTGCAAATAAATTCCAAGTATTTACAAAGGTTATATTCCCGCTTAGTTTACCAGGGGTTGTATCTGGAATAACAATGGTATTTATGCCAGCAGTTACAACATTTGCAATATCAAGGTTATTAGGTGGCGGTAAGTTTATGTTACTTGGAGATTTAATAGAACAACAATTTACAGTTGTTGGAGATTGGAACTTTGGATCCGCAGTATCAATATTTATGATGATAGTTATATTAATATCTATGGCTATTATGGCTAAATTTGAAGATGAATCCGATAAGGAAGGCGGTGGGTTGTTATTTTAAAATTAAAGAAATCATTATCTAATATATATTTATTTTTAGTGTTTATATTTTTGTATGCACCAATTTTTGCATTAGTAGTATTTTCATTTAATGATTCTAAATCAATGGCTCACTGGGGAGGGTTTACACTTAAGTGGTATGAAAGATTAATTCACAATGAAAGTATCATGAGTGCGCTATATTATACTATTGTAGTAGCATTAGTTTCATCTGTCATAGCTACAGTGGTAGGAACTATAAGTGCTATAGGTATACATAAGATGAGAGGAAATACTAGAAAAATAATGTTAAATATTAACTATTTACCAGTATTAAACCCAGATATAGTTACAGCTGTAGCGCTTATGAGTTTATTTGTATTTTTAAACGTAGAGTTTGGATTTATAACTATGCTTTTAGCTCATATTATGTTTAATATACCATATGTTATATTATCTGTTTTGCCAAGGATAAAACAGTTACCTCAAAATATTGAAGAGGCAGCCATGGATTTAGGTGCTAAGCCTATGTATACTCTTAGAAAAGTAATACTTCCTCAAATAAAGCCAGGTATAATATCCGGATTTTTAATTGCATTTACGATGTCTGTAGATGACTTTATAATAAGTTTTTTCAATACAGGTAATGGTGTTAGTAACCTTTCAAGAGAAATATATGGTATGGCTAGAAGAGGTATAAAAACAGAAATAAATGCATTATCAACTATAATGTTTGTTATAGTTTTAGGTTTACTTTTACTATCAAATAAAAAACAGTCTATAGTAAGAGGTGATGAGTAATGGTTATATCTAAAAAAATAAGCTTGATTTTATCTGTTATTATATTAAGTACTTCGCTTTTAGTAGGATGTGGGGAAAATAAAAAGACAGAAACAGTTTTAAGTGTATATAATGTCGGAGATTATATAGATGAAGAACTTATAGGAAAATTTGAAGAAGAAACAGGTATAAAGATACAATATCAAACTTATGATACTAACGAAATGATGTATCAAAAAGTTAAAAGCGGAAGTACAAATTACGATTTAGTTTTTCCATCTGATTATATGGTGGAAAAAATGAAAAATGAAAATCTTATTCAGAAGATAGATTTTAATAATATACCTAATTTTAAGTATATAGAGGAGTCTTTTAAAAATCCGATATATGATGAAACTAATGAATATAGTGTTCCTTATATGTGGGGAACTTTTGGGATATTATATAATACAAAAATGGTAAATAATAAAGTAGATAGTTGGGATATATTATGGGACCAAAATTACAAAGGTAATATAATGATGTTTGACTCAGTTAGAGATACTATAGGAATTGCTCTTAAAAAACTTGGATACAGTATGAATACTACCAATATAAAAGAAATAAATGAAGCTAAAGAACTTCTTCTGAAACAAAAAAACTTAGTATTAGCTTATGTTAATGATGAAGGTAAAGATAGATTATTAGGAGAAGAAGCAGCTATGGGCATAATATATTCAGGCGATGCAGTAATGCTAATGGAAGAAAATCCTAACTTAAAATATGTTATACCAAAAGAAGGAAGTAATAAATGGGTAGATGCAATGTGTATACCAGTAAGTGCAAAACATAAGAAAGAAGCAGAAATGTTTATAAACTTTTTATTAGAGCCTGAAAATGCTAAAGTAAATGCTGAATATATAGGTTATTCAATACCTAATATAGGAGCATTAAAATTATTAGACAAAGAAATAACGAATAATTCAGTTGCATATCCTTCAAAAAATATACTTGATAAATGTGAAACATTTATAGATTTAGGTAAGGATATAAAAACGTATGATAGAGCATGGATTGAATTAAAATCAAAATAATAAAAAAGAGTAGAGTTTGTACTGCGCCCCCATTGTTGGACCAAAATTTAACAGAGGGGGTGTTTTTTATATGGCTAAATATGATTTCAAATTTAAACTAAAAGTGGTTAAATCTTATTTGAATGGAAAGGATGGATATTCTTTAGTAGCAAGACGATATGGAATTCCTAACCATGCTCAAGTTCAAAGATG
>JAVXLU010000088.1:0-9712 GCA_036646635.1 Romboutsia sp. | reverse complement strand
AATGATAAAGTTCTTCCCTTTTGTTTTTTTAAGTATGCTATAGCTAATCTAAAACCTAATCTCATCATTTCCCTCCTTGTTTGCTTCGACAATAAATTCGAATATTAAAAGAGTGATACTTCTGAACTTCAGAGTCCCACCCTATTCTTAACTATTTTCACAATACATAGATATATTAATCGTATTAACACTCAGAATACCTTCATCAATTATAGCTTTAGATATCTATGGTATACTTAGTTGAGAAAAAATTATAATATTCACAAATATAAATGCTATAAGAATACTAATTTTATTTTTACTTATTATGTATTTAGTGAACCTATATGTATTACTTTTAGATATTTTATACCTCTTGAGAAATCCACAATTAATTTTTATTTTTCTGATATATTAACTCTACTATAGAATATAAATTCGCTAATTCGTATAAAAATACTTCTCTATAATTTATATTTATATTGAATCCTTCATTTATTGCTTCCAAGAAATCATATGCATTATCTTCTCCTAAATTAGTTATATTGTTAAATAGAGAAAACTTTTCTAAAAGCTCTAAATCTAATTCTTGACAAGTAAATTTTTCTTTAATTATATTTATTAATTTGTTAGCAATTTCTTGTCTCAGCTTATCTTTCTTAAACTTTTTTTTATGTAAAAATCTATAATTTTTATATGGAATGCTTATGCAGTTGCCTTCAAGTAGTTTACTTTCAATATCATTTATATTAGTTAAATTATTTTCAGATATTGTCTTAGCAATTATACCTGTTGCTAGAGCAGCTGCTCTGCTATTTTTACCAAAATTAACAATATTTTTATTAAATTTATAAAAACATTTTTTTGCGTTGGTTTGCATTTGTATATTTTCATTAATCCTATAAATGTAATCTCGATCTAAGCAAATCCTATTATTTCCTTTAACTCCTATTACTGACTTAAAATACGTAGGATAACTATTTTTTCCTCTCCCTTTATTATGGTAAGATGACACTATTATCTTATTTTCAGCGTATAATTGATTACACACATCCTCTAATTGCTCTTTATATGTTTCATTAAGTGTCGCTACTGAAAGGTTTATTATATCTATATCTGAACCGAGTAAATTTTTTAACGCCTCTACTAAATACAGTGAACTTGTTGAACAATTCCTATCAAATATTTTTATTGGATAAATTTCTATACAATTAGTTATTTCTAACATCGATAATGCACATAGTGTACCATGTCCATTAATATCGAGAACACTGTCTTCGAAATCATGGTGGTTAATTTTATAGCTAAAATCTCCTATATACTTTTTTAGATTATCTCTGTTAATATCAATGCCAGTATCTACAATTGCTACTTTAACTTTTCTCATAACGGTCACCTTCTATAAAAAATCATATGCATAAATATTTACCATATTTTTTTATGTATGCCCTCTATTGTTGAATCACAATATTTTCTAAATACTGCATCATTATCCTTTATCATATCAGTATGTGCAGGGCATGTATTACAAAAAATATTAATATCGCAGTGTTTACAATCTCTTATCTTGTTCTCTTTTATATAATCAAATTTTTTAAAAGCATCAAAATCTCTGTTATACAATCTTTCTACTGCTTCATCATCGAATTCCTTAACGTTACATATCTTAAAATCGTCATGTGATAAATTTGGACATAAATATATATCTCCTTCATGGTTAAAATAAATTTGATTTACACCAGCATTACAATGTCCAGTTTTTAGTTTATTTATATCTATATTATCAAAGTGGTCGACTGGTCTATAAAATAATGTATTTTCATCTAAATACTTATCACATACACAATCTCCTCTTCCAAATGCAGAGAAATACCTAATCCTATGTTTAGTTCCTAATTTCTTATTTAACTCAATAAATTTTTCCTGCTCATTGAAATTGTTTTTACCTACTACCATTGATAAACTAATGAACTTGGCATTATAACTCTTTAATAATTTTACTGCTCTAATAACTTTGTTAAACACACCTTTTCCCCTAATTAATGTACATGTTTCATCGTCGTAAGCATCTAAACTTATTTCAATAGCATGAAAATTATTTACGATATATTCTGCATTTTTATCATTAATAAGAGTAGCATTAGTACTAAGTATTAACTTACCGCTATAAACTGTTTTAGCATAATCTATAAACTCATTAAAATCTTTTCTAAGCAGAGCTTCTCCACCTGATATTGTTATATTAATAGGTTTTAATTTTGATGCCTTATATATTACTGATTTGAGATCTTCTGTACTTAGAGTTTCTTCACCATATATATTAGAATCTTTACAACAGTAATCACAATCTAGATTACATTTGTTTGTTACCGATATTGATACATATGGGATAAAACACCTTGAATCTTTATTCGAACTTACTTCACCTATAAGACCAATTTTATCTAAGGATTCGATAACTTTAATATAATAATTCCTATCTTCATTTTCTTTAAATACATTCAGTGTATCTTCTATAGATATTTTATCCTTAGTGGACTGTAATACTGCATTATAGCATTCATTAGGGATCTTTATCCATATACCATTAAACATATTACTCACTATTACAATGTTTCCATTTTTTACTGTTCTTGCAATTTTATCTAAAAAAATTCTCATTTTTAACTCCTATAAATTATTTTTATATACAAATGTACTAGTTAGCTGTATATATCTAACTAGTACATTTGTATAAATCATGTAAATTATTTTAATAAGCTTCGCTTCCAAATGGAGTTTGACAGCTGTAACAGTCTGCCAGGCAATCAAGCTTCCCTATATATGGGTTATATCTGCATTTATTACCATCACATTTGTCTTGTAAATCTAAATCTTTTAAGTCTATCTTTTCTTCAATTTTTAATATTTTTTCCATTTTTTCTTTCTCCTTATATTTTGTATTTTGTTAAGCTTATAAAGTTATATAAGCTTATATATAATAATATAATTACTATCTAAAATAATAATTATATATTAATCTTATCCATTAAAGATTTAGTAGCTCTAACTTCCATATGCTGTGAAATACATGTCATGTAAGAAGGTAGATTATAATCATCAGTAGCCAATTTATTTATAATCTTGCATCTTGGGCCACTGCAATACTCATATCTGGTACAACCCTTACAGTTTTCAGACCCTACCCTATTTATATTTATCATTTCTTCTATTTTACTTTTATTCAGGCAAGAATTTGTATTATTCACATTTCCAATAATAAATTCATCTTTACCAATTGCGTATGCACAAGGATATACTAACCCCTTAGAGCCAATACAGAAACTTACTACTCCACCAAAACAATCTCCCTTTTTAGTATTTAAAGTTATTATGTCTGCAGTAGAGATTTTTGCTTCAATATTTTCTTTTTTATAAGCAACCACTTTATCAACTTGATTCTCTAAGGTTTTTATACTATGTTCATCCCATTGTGAAAGTTTATCTAATGCTGGAACTATATACTTAAAACCCATTTTGTGCATTTCTTTTACACTTTCATACATGTATTTTACTGTATTCATACTAAAAGTCATTCTTACTCTCAAGTTAGATGATTTACTTAACAATCGTCTTGCGTTTTTGATGACAATATCATATGATCCAGAACCATTAGCGAAAATTCTAAATTTATTATGGGACTCTTTAATCCCATCTAAACTTATAGATAATGCATCTATATTATTAAGTATAAATTCCTCTATTTCATCATTAAGAATAGTTCCATTTGTAGTCATATCATATCGTATATTTTTTTTTACAACATTATTTAATTTATTATAAATATATTTTATTATTTCAAAGTTCAATAAAGGTTCTCCACCATGAAATATCACTATGGGCTGATATACATCATCACTTTCTTCATTTATTTTTTTAGCTATAAAATTAATAACCTTATCAGCAGTTTGAAAATTCATTTTACTTGTGTTTTTATTATCACCTTCGTAACAGTAACTACATCTAAGATTACAGTCTTCAGTTACAACTATTGTAAATTTCATAATTAATAGTTTCCTTCCCAGATTAACTTTTCCAATTTTTCTTTTCTTAGCCCACACCACTTATTAAAATCTTTTTCATTTTTTGATACCAAATTCAACATCCCTGGACATGTCATACAAAATACACCTACATCACAATTTTTACATCGATTATTGTTATATGGATATATAGATTCAAGATTACTTTTAACTTCAGAGTCAAAATTATGGTAGTTCAGAAGCCTATTTTTTGTTTCATCTTCCAAAATATTACCAAGAGAAAATTTATCTTCTGTAAGCTCTGGACATGGGTATATACGTCCATCATGATCAATTAAAATTTCATCCATATACATTTCACATTTACATGATGTGCACTCTGAACGATTAGAATAGTCCATTAACTTACATGCTGAATCTCCAATAGTGATATCATCGTTATGTAAGAATTCAAGTACATTGTCTTTTCCTCTTCCTACAGCTTCAAACCTTCTTTTTAAAGGTTGTGTCCCCAACATCTTATTAAGATCTTCATACTTACCTTCAAGATGGAGATTTTTATCATAAAAAATCATAGATGTTCTTATATTGTAGAATCCTTTTTCTTGTAATTTCTTTATTCCTTGTATTATCTTATCAAATACACCCTTACCTCTAATCCTATCACAACTTTCACTGTCAACCCCATCTAAACTAACATCTATTCTATTGAAGTTATTTATAATAAAATCAATATTATCTTCATTCATTAACGTTAAGTTTGTAGATAATATTAATCTTACCTTATAATTATTTGTTATATATTTAACTAATTCAAAGAAATCTTTTCTAATTAACGGTTCTCCTCCGGATATAACTATTTCAGATGGATTAAGCGTCATACAAAAATCAACTATCTTTTTAAGCTCATCAATACTTAATATAGTTTTTTCTTTTGGGCTACAACTGGAGCAACAATGCATACACTCTAGATTACATTTTTTTGTAGTAACTAGATGAATAGATTTTATATCTATTTCTTTCTTTATTGCCTGGTTAAGTTCAGGAATAAATATAATACCTGCTGATATTAAATGTTCTATAAGATTTTTAATATAAACTTTATCTTCACCGGAGAAAAGATTTATGAATTCTTCGACAACCATTCCTTCCTCAGATGCTTTTTTTATATATCCATACACTTCTTTACTCTGAAATATATGTTTTTTTATTTTTTTATTGTACATTAAAACAAGATTATTTCTTTCTATTATTACTAAATCACTATTATTTGTTAATTTTATAACATTACTATATATACATGTCCCAATCATACTATCACCTTCTTAATATTTATAGTTACTTCTATACTTGAAATTATTTAACCTATATAATAACTTCTATATTTCGAGCAACTTCTATATTTTGTCATAATGTTCCTTCTTTTTTTACTAATTTAATATTTTAGTAAATGTCAACTTGTGTCTTTTTAGATAAAATACGTCACAAGTACTTCAAGTTAATTAATACCAATGTATATGGAAACTCATATATTTCATTATTAGACTAACATCTTTAATTTTCATATTCAATACTCTATGGCTAAATAGCTATTAAGTATGTCTAAATAGATTGTTTTTTAAAATAATTAATTATAATTTGTAGCAAAATTAATATAAATATTAAAAATCTAACTAATTCATAATATATTAACTAATTACATTAAAGGTTAAACTTGTGGTGCATATAGAATATTAATTCTATATGCTTTTAAATATTATTATATCTATCTATTTTTTTACAATATAAATCTTTAATTAATCCTAGAATTAACAATATACATATCCAAATAACAGCAAATAATAAATATATAGTATATTCTTTCAAATAATCAAATAGCATACTTAAAATACATATTGTACTTATAGCACTTATTATTTTCATAGCAATTATTCTATAATGAAATTTTTCATTTTCACTAAGGGGCTTATTCCTATGTTCTTGTGGCGCTAGCCTATATATTATGTATATACTGAAAATATTAATTAAAATTATCAAATACTTATATCTCTCTATATATAAATTATTATCTATAAAAATTGTTAGTAAATAAATAGCCGCAAAAGTTAGTGTGCATTCTGTATAGTTTTTTGCATGGTATCCCCCTGTAAATTGTCTTAACGTGCAATAACAACTCAAAAATACAATTGTATGTATAAATCTATCAAAAATAATACCTATAAATAATGCTACTGAAATATTAGCTATAAAATAAATTAACGCCTCAAAACCATATCTGTATATTTCTAAGTCTTCATTTTCTATTATGTTGTTTTTAATTAATGTATTTGCAAACTTATACGATAAACTCTTAAACATTTTTCCTCCCTATACATTAAAAATCTCCCTTATACTTGGGAGATTTTTATATTTATCTTATCTTTTTTAATTTAGTTAATTCTTTTGGCTCTTCTGGTTGATGTATAGCCCACATACTTGCAGTATTTGCTGATAGCACAGCTGTTTTAAAACTTAAAGCAGACATATTTTCAAGTAATTTTAATCATATTTTTTTCATTTTTATTTCTCCTAACCCTCTATTGGCATCATTATTTTTAATATGAACTCATTATCTGAGTAATTTACTACCACTTCACCACCATATTTATTTGCTATATATTTAATACTTGAAATTCCTATTCCATGTATTTTTTTATCATCTTTACTAGTTTGAATATGATCATCACTAAATTTAATGTTATTAACTTTAGTATTTGTAAATTTAATTATTGCAAATCCATTTATATATGTGGCCTTAGCTTCTATTCTCTTTTCTACTTCGTTGTCTATCTTAACACATGCTTCGATTGCATTATCTAATGCATTTGCAAAGATTGCACAAATATCTGCTTCTTGAATAAAACTCAAATTTGAGATATTTATATTCTCTTCAAATTCAATGTTATATTTTTTACAAATATATATTTTTTCTCCTAAAATTATGTCTAATGTTTTATTCCCAGTATTTTTAAAATTTTTAAAATCACTTATTTGAAGTTCTAAATTGTTTATATATGATATAATTTCTTCTCTTGTGTTATAGTTCTTAATACAAGTCATATGATTTTTTAAATCATGGTAAACATATCTTAATTTATCATGGGTTTGATTTATATTTTCATAGCTCTTGTTATTCATTTTAATTCTTTCTTTTATAAGCTCATATTCTAATTTAATTTTCTCATCTTGTACAATTTTTGCTATTACTATTAACAGTGTTATACTGGATATTACCATTAGTAAAATAATAGTTACTAATGCAACTATATTTCTTTCACTATATATCTTTTCATTAAAATTATATTCAAATACTAGCAATAAACTTGCAATATTAGATAGTATAGGCATACCTATTAATATCATATCTTTAAATTTAAATTCTAACGATAGTCTAAAATATTTAAATAATATAAGCTCTATAAGCAATAATAATTTTGATATAAATATAGCTTCAACTCTAAATATACTTCCATTTAATAGAGGTTGTATACTCTCTAAGTCATTTGCAACAACTACTCCCCCCATAGATATAGCCTCTGTAATCATTAATCCTAGCCAAAATAATAAATTTATAGTTATACATTTATAAATGTTATCTTTATATGACAATTTATAAAATACGATACCTGTTATTATACATAAAATAATTTTAGCATTAGGAAATATGCCAGATATATTTATAAATCCCATAAGTAATGTTATTAATACCATTCTAAATAAATATATCCTTTTAGATACTTTTTTTGTTCCAACTATTCCTAGTACAGCAAAAAATATAATCCAATCAATATATGCTGTAGTTGTATCAATAATATCCCAAAGATTTATACCATATTTTTCTAGCATATTATATCACCTAATATATTTGTTATTGCAAGTTTTAATTCTTTGATCCTATACTTACTTATAGGTATATCCTTTCCATGTACTTTTATAAAGTTGCTATTCATCGATTCCACTAATTTTAAATTTATTATATAACTGTTATGACACCTAAAAAATCCATATTTACTTAAAGTTTTTTCCATTTTAGAAATGCTCATTTTAGTAGTATATGTTTTATTAGGTGTGTAAATTAATATATTAGGTCTATCTGTTTCTATATAAGTAATAGAATCTATTTTTATTCTATCTACATAATTTTTAACATTTATAGTTAAGTAATTATTTCTTTTTTTCATTATTTCTTCTATACAAGCTATTATATTTTTTGAAATTTTTCTCTCACTTATTGGTTTTAGCATATATCTATATGCTTTAACTTCATATCCTTCTTGCATAAATTCAGCAAATGAAGTCATAAATATTATTTCTAAATTTTCATCAAACACTCTTATCTTCCTAGCAGTATCCATTCCATTTATTTTTTTCATCTGTATATCCATAATTAATATGTCTAAATCTTTAGGATAATCGTTTAACAAACTTTCTCCTGATGAAAATTCATAAATACTATAATTTATAGGATATGAATTTAATACCCTTTCCAGTATACCTTTTATTTTTAATCTATAATGTAATTCATCATCGCATATGCCGATATTAATCAATATTTAAACATCCTTTCATTAACATAGCTTTAGTCTATCTTTTATATTACTTTAATCTGCATATTTTTACCATATTTTACTATATTTTCGATAGATTTATACAATTTAGATGTTAACTATTACTTTTTAGCCCTTAACTATTACTTTTTGGAACCATGATAAAGAATCAATAGAAAAAAATTTATAATAAATTTTTATTATAAGTTTTTTTCTATTGGCTTATCAAATTTTTTTTTAAGTTCTATTGCATCTACTGTATATAGTTGAGGCCCTTCGAGTAATATAATAGATAAAACTATTACTCCTGCCTTTTTCAATATTTCCATAATTATATCTAACTCCTTTTTAATTCTATACTCATAATAATGTTGCTATATATTAAATTCAATATATACTTATTTAGTCTATAAAATGTATTTATTAACCTTATTCCAAATATATTTTGATACTATTGGATCTATTTTAATACTTATATCATTTTTTTCTTTCTTACCTTTGTATTCAAATACACCAATATAATTCTTGTTTTTTAATATATAATCTACTTTCTGTTTTGAAAATCCATAATTATAACCAATTTTAGCTAATGAAACCCCCTTCGATCTTAGTTTAAATATTTGTATAACTATTTTTGCTGCTTCTTCATCTATTTCAAATTTACCATCTTTACTTACTTTATACCCAAATGCAGGCTTGCCCCCTACCCACTTATTTTCTTTAAGCCTTGCGATTCTTCCATTGCGAGTTCTTTCATTGATAACTGATCTCTCGAATTCTGCAAAGCTTCCTAGCATCTGTAAAAATAGCATACCTTGAGGTGTTGATGTATCAAAGTGCTCTGTAACACTTACTAAAGCTACTTCATACTCTTGGAGTTCATAAATCATTGCTAATAAATTATATAAGCTGCGATGTATTCGGTCATTTTTATAAACAACAATCATATCTATATTATTTTCTTTTACATAATTCATCACATTATAATACTCTGGTCTATCTGTAGATTTCCCTGATACTGCTTTATCTATAAATATTTTATCTATTACGATATCGTGAAGTTTGCAATAAATTCTAATTTTATCTTCTTGATCCTTTAATGAAGTATTATCTACTTGCATTAAA
>JAVXLU010000087.1:0-9736 GCA_036646635.1 Romboutsia sp. | reverse complement strand
TCTTAAGGACAAGTATAACTATACCATCTGAATTTTATATCGTCAATACTTTTTTAAAACTTTTTTTATAATTTTATTATTTTTTCATTACAAATATTTATATATATATACTATAATTGACATATTTTCAATAATCTTAATAGAATTTGATTATTAAATCTTGTTGTAAAATATTTCTAAAAAATATATATAGATTAATAATTTAGAGTATAATAATAATATACTCTTAAAACCAGATACTAATTTTTTTCTAATAATTGTTAGTTTTTTAGTTATATGTGTATAAATAATTAAAGTGTATAATATGAAAGTTATATATTAAATATTTAAATTAAAGGAGGTATACTATGAATAATTATCTTAGAGAACCAATTAATGGATTTACTCATCTAGCTGGTGCAATACTATCTTTTATTGGTTTATTGGCATTAGTGATAAAAACCACACTAAATGAACCATCTACAATTGCATTAACAGCAGTTATAATATTCGGAATAAGTATGATTCTTTTATATTCTGCTTCTGCAACTTATCATTTAGTTGTTTCTACTGATAAAGTTATAAGTTTCTTAAGAAGATTAGATCATGCAATGATTTTTGTTTTAATCGCAGGTTCATATACTCCATTTTGTTTAATTGCATTAAATGGAACTAAAGGATGGATTTTATTCGGAGTAATATTTTTAGCAGCCGTAGCTGGTGTGTCTTTTAAACTAATTTGGTTTAATTGTCCTAGATGGATTTCTACAGTTATATATGTTGCTATGGGATGGGTTTCAATTTTTTTAATTGTTCCTTTACACAATGCATTATCTTTTAAAGGAGTAAGTCTCCTTGTACTAGGTGGTGTATTTTACACTATCGGCGCTTTAATATATGCAACAAAACCCAAATTTTTACAATCAAAGTATCTTGGCTATCACGAGATATTCCATGTATTTATATTATTAGGAAGTTTAGTCCACTTCTTGTGTGTATTTAATTATGTTATATAGTTAATCAATATGCTTAACTATATAATTTACAATTTTGATAGCTAAATAAAATAATAATTTACATCAATGCATAAAACTTAATATTTTAATAATATAAAAAGTAGATATCTAATATTAGATATCTACTTTTTACATTATTAAAACTTATATTTAATTACTTCATAGCCCTCATTGCATTTAATACTGCTATTAATGCAACACCTACATCTGCAAATATTGCTTCCCACATAGTAGCAACACCACCTGCACCAAGCATTAAAACTATTACTTTTATAACTAATGCAAATATTATATTTTGCCATACAATTTTATTAGTTTTACTTGAAATTTCTATAGCTTTAGATATTTTACTTAGTTCATCTGTCATTAAAACAACATCTGCAGCTTCTATCGCAGCATCAGACCCTAGCCCGCCCATAGCTATGCCAATATCCGCTCTAGCTAAAACAGGAGCATCATTTATACCATCTCCAACAAACATAACTTTTTCTTTTTCTTTTTTATTATTATATATTTCCTCTAGTCTATCTACTTTTTCATCAGGAAGTAAGTTAGCATATACTTTATCTACCCCTAATTGTAAAGCGATATGTTCTGCAACTTTTTCGTTATCCCCAGTTAACATTACAACTTCTTTTATTCCCATAGCTTTTAATTTTTTTATAGCATCAGCACTATCATCTTTTACTTCATCAGATATTACTATATAACCTCTATATATCTTATTAACTACTATATAAACTACAGTTCCTACTTCTTTAGCTGGTGAATATAATATATTTTCTTTTTTCATTAGTTTTTCATTTCCAGCTAATATAAGTTCTTCATTATAATTTACCTTAATTCCATAAGCTGCAATTTCTTCATAGCTATTTATTTTATCTAAATCTATTTTTTTATCATAGTGATTTAATATAGATTTACCTATCGGATGGTTAGAATTCACCTCCGCAAAAGCTGCATATTCCAATAATTTTTCTTCTGATATTCCTATTGAATTTATTTTAGTTACATTAAATACACCTTTTGTAAGTGTTCCTGTTTTATCAAATATAATCGTATCAACACTTCTCAATGCTTCTAAATAGTTACTTCCTTTTATCAATATCCCATTCTTAGATGCAAATCCTATTCCACTAAAGAAACTAAGTGGTATAGATAACACCAATGCACATGGACAAGATACTACTAAGAATACTAATCCTCTATATAACCATTCACTAAATGTAGCCCCTTGTATTATCATTGGAGGTACAATAGCTACTAATAATGCTCCTATAACTACTCCTGGTGTATAATATTTCGAAAATTTAGTTATAAAGTTTTCAGTTTTAGATTTTTTACTACTTGCATTTTCAACTAAGTCTAATATTTTAGAAACAGTTGATTCTTCAAATCCCTTTGTAACTTCTACAGTTAATAAAGCATTTTTATTTATAAACCCTGATAACACATCTTCACCCTTTATAACTTCTCTCAATACAGACTCACCTGTAAGTGATGATGTATCTAACATTGAATTTCCATCTATTACTATTCCATCTAAGGGAACTTTTTCACCTGGTTTTACAACTATTACATCTCCTATTTTAACTTCTTCAGGAGAAACTATTTTAACTTCTGAACCTTCTTTTAAGTTTGCATAGTCTGGTCTAATTGCCATAAGGGCCGTTATAGATTTTCTTGATTTTCCTACTGCTAAACCTTGTAAAAATTCGCCTATTTTATAAAATAGCATAACTCCTACAGCTTCTGGCAACTCACCTATAGCTAATGCCCCTACTGTTGCAATAGACATTAAAAAATTTTCATCAAATATTTGACCTCTTATTGCATTCTTAATTGCTTTTATTAAAACATCCCCACCTACTATAATATAGGCTATTATAAACATTCCATCTGCAAATTTACTTTCAAATCCAGTAGCAACTTGATATATGCCAAATATATATACCAATGCTCCTATTATAAGTTTTATTATATCTTTTTTATTCGAATCATCTTTTTCTTCTTTAACTTCTGATTTTGATATTTGTTTACTTTCTTCTTTAATTTGTATATCTAGACCTGGCTCTGTTGCATTTACTATACCTACTATTTTATTTATAACTTCTTTTTCATTAAAATCTTTTTTTATATTTACTGTTATCTTTTTATTTATAAAGTTTAAATTCATAGAATCTATTTCTTCTAATTTAGATATTTTTTCATTTATAATATCTGCACAATGGGCACAATTAAGTCCACCTAAAATAATTTCTCTTTTTATTTTTTTTAAATCACCTAATACTTGTATATCAAGTCCTGGTTCAGTTTTATTTATTATATCTATTATATTAAATATAACTTTTTCTATATCATAAGAATCTATTATATTAACAGTAAGTTTTTTATTTATAAAATTTAAATTTGATGATTCAATTTCTTCTAACTTGGATACTTTTTCACTTATCACTTCTGAACAATGGGCACAATTAAGTCCACCTAGTAAAATTTCTTTTTTTACTAAACTACAAGATTCCATATTATTCCCTCCTATCTTTTATATGTTTCTTGAATATGGTTTAATCCACAATCAAATATTTGATTTATATGATTATCATCTAATGAATAATAAACTGTTTTTCCTTCTTTTCTAAATTTAACAAGTCTTGCTTGTTTTAAAACTCTAAGTTGATGAGATATTGCAGAATGTGTCATTCCTAATAAATCAGCTATATCACATACACACATTTCACTTGCAAATAATGCGTATAATATCTTTACTCTTGTTGTATCTCCGAAAACCTTAAATAATTCCGCTAAATCATATAACATTTCCTCTCGAGGCATTGAATTTTTCACTTCATTCACTATTTCATCATGTATGTCAACACATTTACACGTACTTAACTCTTGCATCATTTTTATCTCTCCTCTTATTTTTCATTCAAACATATGAATAACTGTTCATATATTCATTATATTATCAATATTCAATTTTTGCAACTCCTATTATTTAATTTAAAATAAATTATAAAATACACATAATAAGTTTTCTTCTAATATATATATATTATTAGAGCAAACTATAAATAGTTGTTTATAGTATTTTAGGAGGGATGATAAATTATGAATTACGATAAGTTTTCAAGTAAACAAAATGAAGATATGGATCCTAATTATATATACCCTAGACCTTATATAGATCCTACAATGTATATGAATCCTTATACAATGAATGGTACTCCATTTCAAAACGTTCAAATGGACCCTAATATGGCCTCTAACGGATATATGACTTATATGAACCCTTATATGAATAATCCTATGATGGGCCAATCTCCTGTTAAAGAAGATAACGATGATTCTAATTACGAATATATCGATGAATCTTTTTATGCAGATATGACAAATCCAGGAATGATGATGCCTGATGGTATGCCTATGATGCCTCCTCCTGGTATGATGCCAGGAATGATGATGCCGGGCGGTATGCCTATGATGCCTCCTCCTGGTATGATGCCAGGAATGATGATGCCGGGTGGTATGCCTATGATGCCTCCTCCTGGTATGATGCCGGGAATGATGATGCCATGGATGATGTCACCTTATATGATGATGCCGGGAATGCCTCAAATACACATGGAAGAATTTGATGAGGAAGAAATGTAATTTTTTTATAATATATGTTATAAAACTTTTACTTTTGGCTATACTATTAATGTATTCCTCATAATATTCCCCCAATATTATAAATACAAATAAAGTCATGGCTAGTTTAAGCCCATGACTTTATTTTTTTATATTTATTTATTCTAAAAAATCATAAAAATTATTAGATTCTGATTCTACAAAATCATAAAGAACATTTTCTTCAAAAAATAATTCTTCTTGACGTTGTATATATTCATTATAATTACACTCTAATATTTTAGTTATATACTTTCTACAACTATCACTATATGTTCCCACAAAAAATTTATCTTCTATTTGATAATAAATTGCTTTTATATCATTATTTATCACATATTCATTTTCCTTAACATGATTATTATTAAAATTAAATCTTATGAAAAATGTAGCTTCATCTATATTACTTTTTAGCAGAAAAGGATTGTCCATATAAAATACTTTTAGAAATTTATCTTTGTTTTTTAAATTATATATACTTACATATTCTTTTTTAGATATTTCATCAAATACTTCAAAATCATAAATAGATTCCTTTTCTGTTGCAAGTATTGAATTTATTTTAAATTCACCTTCGTTTGAAGATATACTAAAAGCTATTTTAGAAAAATAGTATCCATCATTATCTTCATAAAAAGCTTCACTAATATATTTACCCTTACCCTTATCACTCACTTTATTTTTTAAAAGAGTTCCATTAATATTTGTAATGTGCATTTTAGATATTTCATCACTTCCTGAGAAATATTTTAAACTTTCACTATCCCATGCTATAAATCTCATAGTCATATAATTTACAAACTCTATTTCATTAGTTATTTCTTTGCATATTTTTGGATAAAGCTCTTCTATATTTAAACTAGATTCATAATTTTCTATAATCTCTACATATTCTTCTTTACACCCTGGTAATATTTTTTCATAATAATAATTTTTACTTCCGAAATATTTAACCAAGAATAATGCTTCTTCTTCAGATATTCTAATTCTATCAGACCCCAATCCACCCATTAGTCGCTCTTCTTCTCTATAAGCTTCATCCTTAGTTGGATTTTTCAAACTAATATAATCTGATATACCCAATCCTTCTGCATCTAATAAAAAATATTGATATAAACTATCTTTATTCTTTTCCCACACTATTAAAAGACCAACACTTCCCATAAGTCTTGAATTTGTTATTTTTGCAAAATTAAATTTCATAAATTCACATCCTTATATTTTATCTATATATATTTGAGTTTAACACATAATACTCGATAAGATTTCTTACTTTTAATTTTAATTTATTGTCATTAATATATATATTTTAGACTATAATATAAACTAAATATATTTTAACTATCTAATTATTCCTTAAATAAAAATAATTTTAACTTATTTAATATAATCTTACAACTTTTACAAAATTTATAATATAATTAAGTAAATGCTTAATCGAGGTGATATTTATGGGAAACACAGCAGCTTTTTTTGATATAGACGGTACTCTTTATAGAGACTCTCTTATGGTTGAACATTTCAAGAAATTAATTAAATATGATATAATCGACCAAAAAGTATGGTTTGAACATGCTAGAGATACTTTCATGGATTGGGATAAAAGACAAGGTAATTATGATGATTATTTAGATGATGTTTGTGAGTTATATGTAAAATCTTTAATAGGTCTTGATAAGACTTGTATCAACTTTACAAGTGATCAAGTAATAAAACTTAAATCTGATAGAGTCTATAAATATACTCGTTCAAGAATAAAATGGCATTTAGATAATAACCATATAGTAATCTTTATATCTGGTAGTCCTAATTTTTTAGTTGAGAAAATGGCTATAAAGTATAATGTTACAGATTTTATTGGTAGTGATTATATATTTGAAAATGAAACATTTAATGGAACTGTATTACCAATGTGGGATTCTAAAAGTAAAAATAATGCTATAAATAATTTTGTAGAAAAATACGATATAGATTTATCAAAATCTTTCGCTTATGGAGATACTAATGGAGATATAAATATGCTTAAACGAGTAGGTAATCCCATTGCCATAAACCCTACAAAAGAACTGTTAACTCATATTTCAAGTGATTTAATTATTTCATCAACTACTCAAATAATAGTTGAAAGAAAAGATATAGTTTATTCTTTATCTTCAAATATAAATATACTTGATATATAATTTTAAATTTTATAGCTTAAAGTCCTTGAATTAATACTTCTCGGGCTTTTTAATCATTATAAAAGGAGAGACAATATGCAACTTAGCAATAATACTTCTAATCTATCTTTAGACGAAGCAATTAACAAACTTAGTAAAAGCGTTTATCTTGAGTCTCCAGATACATGGATAATCTTAAATGATAAAGTTAATGATATGATTTTTGATGAAATGGTACTTTTTTTTGCGATTAAATACAATATAATCGAAGTTTTAAAATATGCGATAGAAAATAACCTTATAAATCTAAACTTAGCATCTAAAGATAAAGCTTATGAAAATATAGGACAACGCTTAATTTTTACGGCTCTTCAAAGCAATCATACTAATATACATAACTATCTAAAGAATATATTAGGACAAGATAATAACGAAAATACAAATACTTTAATTGATAGTAAAAATGAAAAATCTACATCTTATGCTCCTGAATTTTTATGTCCTAAATGTAATACAAATATATTCAATTCAGGATATATGATTTATGAAAATATAACATATAAATTTGATTCAAATACAAATAAATTATCTGAGGTATCAAGAAATTTACTTGATTCTATTATTTGTTCTAATTGTAATACCAAGATAGAAAATGCTTCGATTAATCAACTTGAAAATTTATGTAGTATACAAAATTGTAACAAATGTTTTGCTGATTTAACAAGCGTTGGAATTATAGATAAATCTAAAATGATTTTTAATAAAGAATTTAATAAATTTAATTCTACATCAGCATCTTTCCACTGCTTTAATTGTGATAATTTAATAAACCAAAGTCAAAAAGATTATTTCGGACTTTAAAGCATATAAAAAAGCTATGAAACTGTTTATAGGCATTTCATAGCTTTAATTTTATATATTTTTAGATATCTTTTTTAACTTTTCATTATAATAATCAATAAATGAACTATACATATTATCATATATTATAAATACTACTTCAAAGATAATAATTGTAATTAAATTTATAGGTATATATACAAAAGATTTTAATATTAAATAAATTACTATCATAATACAGTTTGCAAATAATAATTTTAATATATACTCTATATAAATTGATTTATCTTTTTCTATAAGATATTTTATAATACCATATACTCCAAATGTTAAAGTATATAAAATCCATTGTGCTTTGTTAGTCATAATTAAAAATCCTAAAATTACAGACCCTATATAAAAAGAAATACCACTCTTAAATCCAAATTCCATTATTATTATAGAAACAGGCAATGATGCTATCCCCATAATAAATAATGTATTTATAGGTATTACATTTATAAGAAGTAATAATATTATATTCAAAGCCAATAAAATGCCCCCATAGGCTACTTTTTTATTCATAGCAATCACCTAGAAACAACTTACTATATCTCCTCCAAAACATTCACAACACGAATCTAAACACCATAGTTTCCCGCAATCTCCACAACAATCATCTCCACAACAGCAACAACAATCGTCACAACAACAGCAACATCCATCTAAATCACTACGTCTTCTTCTATTATAACTACGTGATCTATCTCTATAATCATCTCTATAAAAAATATAATTATCTAATGCATTTTTGTACTCTTTATTTTGCGGTTCCATATTAGCCGCTTTTTTTATACTGTCTTCACCCTCTTCATAATATCCTATATTCATAGCTGAAATACCATTTAGATAATACCATTGTGAACATTTTTCACCTATCTCTTTCAGAATAAAATATGCTTTTTCAAATTCTTTATTGTCTATAAGAGTTCTTATATTTATAAATTTTTCATAACTATACGTGTTACTATACATTTCTTTCACACCCTTTTTCTAATATATTTTGATATCTAAGATATACCCCTGAGTAAATTATATTTTCAATTATACCTTTATTTACTTTTAAATTTAAATTATCTACACCTCTAGCTAACATACCTAAAGACATAGTTATAAGTTTATCTGCTTTTATTTTTAATTCTTCTCTTTTATCTATATATTCTACAAAAGGATTATATCTCCCTTTTTCATAATCTTTATTTAAATCCTCATAAGCATCTAGTAAATATATATATTTACCTACATTAAATCCTACTTGTTTTAAGTCTTTTTCAAATTCATCCTTTTTATATGCAAATATTTCTCCCATAAGGTTACCAAATGTATTTGATACTAAATCTATATTATTTTTTTTTTCTTGTTCTAGATTATATAGTATTTCTAATTGTTCTTTTATAAATTCAGCTTTTTGTGGATACTTATTATATGCTAACTTCAAATTACCCTTGTATATATTATATGCTATTTTGTCTTTTATGCGATTATCATCTTTTAAGTTATCTTCTAGTTTATAATATGTAAGAAGTACATTCATACTTGCTGCATATTCCGTTATCTCATTTATTATTTTCTTTTTCTTTTTGAATGGATTTACTATACAACCTTCTTCAATTATATCTGACTTCGGTTTATATACTGATGTTAACATTAAAATAAGAAATGTTATATCATAGTTTAATGATAACCTTGATATTTCTCCATGATTATCTTTTAAATATTTACACAAACCACAATAATGGCCTCTATAATGCTCATATTCTCTATATGTTAAATCCATTTTATTTACTTTCACATATCCAAACATAGTTATTCCTTCCTATTATTATCTTTTTAATTCATACACTAAAATAAATTAACCTTAATTTTTATATATTATACCATTTTATATATATATTCTTATTAGCTAAATAATAATATATTACTCTATCTCTTAGCCTTTACAACTAAAAATACTATTATAAATTACTTTTTCATACTTTATAATAGTATTTATATTATAATATAAATTTTTTTATATCTCGATTTCTATTG
>JAVXLU010000086.1:0-10016 GCA_036646635.1 Romboutsia sp. | reverse complement strand
ATATTCCACTGGAGTCATATAATTAAGAGAACCATGGATACGCTTATAGTTATATCATAATACATAATCCCTTTATTGAATGTGATTAGGAAATAAAAATATTTAATCTATAAAAAATAAACTTAGATGTAATTAAAAAACAATTAAATAATATATAAGAATATGTATTGATAATTTTATCAATACATATTCTTATATGCAAGAAAAATAATGTATTAATTTATACAAAAAATGTTGACACACAATGGGAAAACGATTATCTTATATTTAAGGTCTAGTTATTGACATGGCTTTTTATAGAAAATAAATAGAAGGAAGTGAATTATGGGAGTGAGTATAAAAACAAATAATAAAAAGGGTAGTTTTTTTAACAGAATTCTAAATAAAATTGAAGTTGTAGGGAACAAATTACCAGATCCGGTAACAATATTTTTAGGATTATGTATATTAGTATTGATAGCTTCAAATATAATTGCAAGTAAAGGAGTTTCAGTTTTACATCCTGGAACTAATGAAACAGTAGCAGTAGTTAACTTACTTAGCAAAGAACAATTACAATTAATACTGACAAATGTAGTATCTAATTTTCAAGGATTTGCGCCTCTTGGATTAGTTTTAGTAGTAATGATAGGTGCAGGTATGTGTGACAAAGTAGGACTAATGGAATCAGCTATAAAATCTTGTGCTAGTAAAATATCAGGGAAATCGGTTACTTTAGTAATTATGATATTAGGTATGCTTGCAAATCTTGCTTCAGATGCAGGGACAATATTATTACCACCACTAGCAGCAATAGCATTTTTAGGAGTTGGTAGACATCCTCTTATAGGATTATTTGCTGGATATGCAGCAGTTACTCTAGGATTCTCTGCTAACATTATGATATCTGTAGTAGATGTATTAATAGCAAGTTTTACAATACCAGCAGCTCAAATGATGGATCCAAATTATGCTGGAAATGCAACAATGAATTTATACTTTATGATGGCTTCAACAGTAGTATTAGCTATATTAGGAACAATAATAACTGAAAAATTTATAGCACCAAGATTTGGAGAATATACAGGGAATGCAACTTTAGATGTAAATTCAGATTTGACTAAAGAGCAAAAGAAGGGTTTAAAATTAGCTGGACTTAGCTTATTAGTTTGTATTGGAATTATAGCACTATTATCAATAGGTGGAACTAATTCATTCTTAGCGGATTCTGAAACAGGTGATTTATTATCAAATAATGCACCATTTATGAAAGGTATGGTTCCTATAATGGCATTATTATTCTTTATACCAGGAATAGTTTATGGTAAAGTTACTGGAGTGATAAAGAGTGATAAAGACATAGTTTCTTTAATGGGACAATCAATGTCTGATATGGGTAGTTACATAATCTTAGCTTTTGCAGCATCTCAATTCTTAAAATTATTTGAATTAAGTAATTTAGGAATAGTTTTATCAGTAAGTGGTGCAGAGTTCTTAAAAAATACAGAAATAAGTGGAGTGGCTTTAATAATAGGATTTATAATATTATCTTGTATAATAAACTTATTTATAGGTAGTGCATCAGCTAAATGGGCTATAATGGCTCCAATATTTGTACCAATGTTTATGATGTTAGGATATAGTCCGGCATTAACTCAAATGGCTTACCGTATAGGTGATGGTATAACAAATCCAATATCTCCATTATTTGCATATTTCCCGGTTATATTAGCTTTTGCAAAAAAATATGATAAGGATGCAGGTATGGGAACTATAATGTCAAATATGATTCCATATTCTATAAGTTTCTTAGTTGTATGGTCTATATTATTAGCTTTATTTATGATATTTGGACTACCACTTGGTCCAGGAGCAATGCCTTTATACACAATGTAATTTAAAATAAAGGGGATGTGTTTATTGACACAACCCCTTTATTTTAAATTTGAATATATATTAAAGATTAAATAAAGGAGAAACTTATGTTAAATAGAGATAGATTAATCAATAATTTTATAGATATGGTTAAAATTGATAGTCCTTCTGGACAAGAGTTAGAAATGGCTACATGGTTAGTTGAGTATCTAAAAGAAAGAGGTATTGATGCTATAATAGACAATGCTGGAGAAGGATTTGGAGGAAACTGTGGAAATCTTGTAGCACATATAAAAGGTAAAGATAGTGAAAATCCAATATGCTTTGCCGCACATATGGACCAAGTTATGCCATGCCTTGGTGTAAACCCAATAATAGATGGAAATATAATAAAAACTGATGGAAAGACTACTTTAGGAGCTGATGATAAAGCAGGAATAGCAGCTATATTAGAAGCATTAGAACAAGTATTAGTAGAAAAAGTAAATCATAGAGATATATACTTGTTATTTACAGCTAGTGAAGAAGTTGGTTTAAGAGGAGCAAAAAAATTCAATCCTAAAGATTTACCTTGCAAAGATGTCGTTATATTAGATGCTGGTGGAGCAACGGGTGTTATAGCTTATAAAGCTCCAGCACAAGAAAATATATTTGTTACATTCCATGGAAAAAAAGCTCATGCAGGTATAGAACCAGAAAAGGGAATCAATGCAATAGTTGTTGCATCTCATGCTATAAGCAATATGAATATAGGAAGGATTGATGAGTTTACTACTTCTAATATCGGTAAAATTGAAGGTGGAGGAGCAACTAATATTGTAACTGATGAAGTTGCTTTTACGGGTGAAATAAGAGCTCATAATCTAAAAAAGTTACAAGAAGAAATAGAATATATGAAAAAATGCTGTGAAGAAGCTGCAATTAAATTTAATACAACTTGTGAATTTAAGAACGAAAATGCGTATCCAAGTTTTGAATTAAGTAAAGATAGTAATGTATTTAAATTAAGTGAAAAAGCCTTGAAAAAAGCTGGAATCAATCCTATTCCTATGGTTATAGGAGGAGGAAGTGATGCAAATATTATAGCTAATTTAGGATATAGATGTGCAATTCTTAGCTTAGGTATGTATGAAGTTCATACAGTAAATGAATATATTAATATAGATGAATTATATCAGGCAGCAAACGTTATTTATAATATGATGGTGTTATAATTTTGGAGGAATACAATGAATATAAGGGAATTAAAACTACGTTCTTTAGAAGAAATAGATAAAAATAAGAATAAAATAATAGAAGCTGGAAGGAAGATATATTCTACTCCAGAGCTAGGATTTAAAGAAGTTGAATCAACAAAAACTGCTAGAAAATTTTTCGAAACTTTAGGTGTTAATGTAGAAGAAAATATAGCAGTTACGGGATGTATGACTTCTTTAAATAAAGATAAAAATGGACCTAGGATAGCAGTTATGGGTGAGTTGGATTCTGTAATGTGTCCTGGACATAAAGATTCTAATGAAATAGGTAATATGCATTGTTGTGGTCATAATATACAAGTAGCTGGAATGCTTGGATGTGCATTAGGTATTGTAAATTCAGGAGTATTAGAACATCTTAATGGTAAAATAGATTTCATGGCTGTGCCTGCAGAGGAGTGTATAGATTTAGAGTTTAGAAAAGGACTACAAAATAATAATGAAATAAAATATGTAGGTGGAAAGCAAGAACTTTTATATAGAGGGTATTTTGATAACGTAGATATGGCTATGATGTTTCATGCTCTTAACTTTGATGATAATAAAAATTGTGTAATAAAATCATATACAAATGGTTTTATTACAAAATCAGTAACTTTTATTGGAAAGGCAGCGCATGCAGGTATATCTCCACATATAGGAGTAAATGCCTTAAAAATGGCTGGTCTTGCTACAAATAATATAGATTCACAAAGAGATACTTTTAAAGATGAAGATAAAGTAAGAATAAGTTCAATTATAAATCATGGAGGCGATGTTGTAAATGTTGTACCTGCTAAAGTAACTATGGAGTATATGGTTAGAGCAGCTACTGTAGAAGCTATGGTAGATGCTAATGAAAAGGTTAATAGATCAATAAATGCAGCAGCTTTAACACTTGGTGGAAAAGTTATTATAGAAGATTCAATGGGATTCCTTCCATTAGATTCTGATAAAAATATGGACTCTTTATTTAAAGCTAATTTTATAGAACTAATGGGTGGAAATTATGAAACAGTTACAGATATAATAATAACTGCTGGTTCTACTGATTTTGGTGATTTATCACAATTAATGCCATGTTTACATCCTTGGATAGGAGGAGTTTCAGGGGCTCTTCATACTGAAGAATATGAGATGACCAATGAAGAATTAGCTTATATAGTACCTGCTAAGGCTATGGCTATGACTTTAATAGATTTATTATATGATGAGGCTAAGTTGGCTAAAGATATAATAGAAGATTTTGATGCTAAATTCTCTAAAAAAGAATATTTAGATTTTATGGATAAACATACAAATACTCATACATTTAATTATATTAAGTAAAGTATATATTTAAAAGATTCTATATAAAAATAGCTATGAAGTTTAACTAAACATTATAGCTATTTTGTATTGTGCTTATTTTTTATATGAATTATTTTTAACTTAAACAAATTTAATGATTATAATCCTAAAAAAGAATTTCAGTAAGATTTTTAGGTCTACCTTTACCATTACTAGTTTCTTTGGCGATAACTTGTCCTAAATTTGATACAACTATTTTTTGTAGGATTCTTCTAGCGCTTCTTTCACTTAAATCTAATAAATCTGCTAGTTTTTTTGAGTCATATATTTTGCTTTTTCTTGCTTCATTCAAAGCAATAATTTTAACAATAGATTCACAACTTAGACCAGTTTTTTCAGAAATACTAATTAAATATTCATCAGATACCTTAAGAGTATAATTTATTTTATTATCTTCACCTAAAGGTCCGATTATATTATCATTCTCATCTACCATATATATATGAGAACATTTAGAATCTATAGATTTGGTAAGTGCTTTTCTAGCATTTGTATCTGCTTCGTAAGAAGTTGTTCCGATACCCATTCCAACATTTAGTGAAAAACCGATATTTTTTATATCTTTAGATAATTTCATAAGTTTGCTGTAATTATCATCATTTTGGATAGCGCCCTTATGTGAAAATATTATATATTCATTACGACCAAATGGGAATAATGAGCCTTGTATACTTCTTGCATAGTTTACAATATGTTTATCCATATCTGATTTTTTTATCATGTTAGAATAATAATACTCTATGCTATTTTCATTGTTAGTAAAAGTTAATATCTGTACAGCAATTTGAGAGTACTGAGCTTTGCTTAATGCATGTTTGCTTTTTAAATCTTTGTAACAAGCTTTAATTAAAGGAATTGTAGGCTCTAGTCTAAAAACTGGATAGCCTTTTTTCTTCAACTTATTATAAACATCAGTAAATCCTGTTATCATAACATTAGTATTTCCATCTTCGAATAGCTTGATATGCCAATCTATATATTCACTTTCATCTGTTTGATTAGAAAAAGGTCTACTATATAAATTAGTTAGCTTGATTGATAGTTCATTTATTATATCATCTAATATCTCTTCTTCTATAACATCAATACTTATTTTATCTAAAGAAGTATTGCTTAATTGTATTTCCCAAAGTGCTTTAATTATACTTGTACCTGCTCTAGATACAAAGTTATATGGTTTTTTTAGATTGTAGTGTTCTTTAACATATTCACTTACAGCACATCCAGTAAACATGATTGCATCACATTCATTTTCACAGTCTAAGATTACTTCTAAAGTATCTTCAACTTTTTCTCTATTATATAATTTTATTTCTATTTCAGAATCTATTTCCTTTAAGCAGCGTTTTACTTTTGTGGTTGAAAATAGAGGACCTACTATACCTATTACCATTTTAATCACTCCTACTAATAAAATATCCTTATATTATTTTACCATAGCAATGTAATTATATGAAAAGTATCTTAATAAAGAATTATAAAATAAGTATAGTTATACTTTATAATGACAATTACACTAACCTTAAAAAGATTAAAATGTCGAAAAGTGTTGACATATACGAATGATTATATTAATATAAAAAATATAATTCGTAATTATAAAAAACAAAAAGTGAAAAAAGCGCTTAAATGTTAAAGGAGAACTTATTCTATGTTAGAAAACTTATTTAAATTGAAAGAACATAATACTAACGTTAAAACAGAAATAACAGCTGGGATAACAACATTTATGACGATGGCATATATTTTAGTTGTACAACCTATGTTCATGGGAGCGGCAGGAATGGATGTCGGAGCAGTAACAGTTGTAACAGCAATATTAGCGGCAGTATTTAGTATATTTATGGGCTTATATACAAATTTACCTTTTGCTTTAGCACCAGCAATGGGAAGTAATGCATTTTTTGCATATACATTAGTTGCAGGAGGAATAGTTTCATGGGAAACTGGCCTTGGAATGGTATTTATATCAGGAATTGCATTTATTATATTAACAGTATTAGGTTTAAGAGAAGTAATAGTTAACCTCATACCTAGAAATATTAAATATGCAATTGGAGTAGCAGTAGGTTTTTACATAGTATTACTTGGATTTAAAAATGGTGGATTAATGAGTATAACAGAAGGTAAGATTGCCATAGGTGATGTAAAATCATCAGGATTTATTCTTACTATAATAGGATTATTAGTAGTGGTTGGTCTAACAGCTAGAAAAATAAAAGGTAGTATATTAATTGCTATAATTATAACGACATTAGTTGGGATACCTATGGGAATTACACAAGTACCAGAAAGTCTTATAACAATGCCACCATCAATTGCACCAATAGCTTTTAAATTAGATATAATGGGTGCATTAAAATGGAGCTTTTTTCCATTAATGTTTACATTCTTTGTAGGTGATTTTTTCTCAACATTAGGAACATTACTTGGAGTATCTGCAAAGGCTGGTTTATTAGATGAAGATGGAAACTTACCAAATATAAATAAGCCATTTTTAGTAGATGCTATTGCAACAGTAGTAGGAGCATTATTTGGATCAACAGTTGTAACTACATACATTGAATCGGCAGCAGGTGTTGAAGAAGGTGGTAGGACTGGACTTACGGCAATAGCAGCTGGAGTTTGTTTTGCATTAACTATTTTTATTACACCAATTGCAGGAATGATTCCTAATGAAGCAACAGCACCAGCGTTAATTATTATTGGTTTATTAATGATATCAGGTATGAAAGAAATAGATTTTAATGATTTTACAGAAGCTTTTCCAGCTTTTGCAACAATAGTATTTACAGCATTTACTTCTAGTATATCTAATGGTATAAGTATTGGTATTTTATCATATGTAGCTACTAAATTATTAGGTGGAAAATTTAAAGAACTAAACTTGGGTATATATTTATTATCAATCCCATTAATAATGTACTTTATAATATAATAAATTTTAAGGCTCTTATTGATAATTTTATTGATAAGAGCTAATTTTGTAAATGTAAGGAGAAAAGTATGAAGATAATACCTAAGGATAAAAAAGGATTAATTGAAGCAGCTATAGGAAGAAGAAAATGTAGTTTAGTAATTGAAAACTGTAAAATAGTGAATGTATTTTCAGGTGAAATATATAATGGAGATATAGGGATATATGGGGGATTTATAGCTCATATAAGATGTAATCCAGATGAATTAAAAATTAGTGAACCTAAAATTGAAGGTGAAAAATATTATGATGCTAATGGAAAGTATGTAATCCCTGGATTAATAGATGCACATATACATATAGAAAGTACATTAATGACTCCAAGAAATTTTGCAAAGGCAGTAGTACCTCATGGAACAACTACAGTGGTAACAGATCCTCATGAAATTGCTAATGTGTATGGAATAGATGGTGTAGAATATATGCATAACTCTAGTGAAGGATTACCAATGAGACAATACATTTTAGCACCTTCTTGTGTTCCAGCGGTTTTAGGATTAGAAAATTCAGGAGCAGAATTTGACTATACTGATATAGAAAGATTATTCAAATTAGATAGAGTAATTGGACTTGGTGAAGTAATGGATTATTTAGGTGTTATAAATAATGATACTAGGATGGTAAAGATATTAGAATCAGCCGAAAAAAGAGGATTATTTATACAAGGACATTCACCATTTTTAAGAGGAAGAAATTTATCTGCATATATTTGTGGTGGAGCAATTTCAGATCATGAAAGTAGGACGTCAAAGGAAGCAAGAGATAAAATTAGAAATGGTATGTATGTTGATGCAAGAGAAAGCTCAATATCAAAAAATGTTTCAGATATAGTAAAGGGAATAAAAGATTTTAGGTATACATCAAATTTAACTCTTTGTACGGATGATAGAGAAGCAGATGAAATCTTAGAGTATGGACATATGAATTCGGTAGTTAAATCAGCTATTGATGCTGGTATGAATCCAATTGATGCAATAAAATCAGCTACTTTGAATACTGCTAGAGAACTTGGAATAATTAATTTAGGTGGAATAGCTCCAAATTTTGTTGCAGACTTAGTATTAATTGATAAATTAGAAGATATTGATGTTAAAGCTGTTATATATAATGGAGAGTTAGTATCTGAAGATGGAAAGTTATTAGTAGATATAAGTAATGAAGAGTTTAAAATTGAAAAAAATAATTCTGTATATATAAATGATTTATCTTTAGAGGATTTTAAATTAAAGACAAATGTTAATAATGGTAAAATTAAAGCAAATGTAATAAAATATTTATCACAACAATCTTCAGCAACAGAAATAGTAGAGGAAGAATTTGAAGTTGAAGATGGCGCATTAAAGCTAGAAGAAAATAGTGATATAAAATTTGTTGCAATTATAAATAGACACAATAAATTAGATACAAAATCAATAGGATTAGTAAAGGGGTTTGGTATAAATAAAGGTTCTATTGGAAGCACTGTTTCACATGATAGTCATAATTTAACTATTGTATTTGATAATCCTAATGAGGCTATGTTAGTTGCTAAGGATTTAATAAAACTTGGTGGAGGTTTAAGTTGTGCTCTAGATAATAAAATTAAAAATAATTTACAATTATCAGTAGCTGGTTTAATGTCAACAAGGGGAGCTAAAGAAATAGCTGTACAAGCTAATAAAATGAAGGATTCACTAAGAGAAATGGGAATTACAGAAATGAAAAACCCTCTTTTAAGAATAGTTACTTTAGCATTACCAGTAATACCTAAAGGTAAAATGTCTGATTTAGGATTAGTAGATGTTTCAAGTAAAAAAATAATACATGTAGTAAAAAAATAAAAATATTGTCAATATAATATCTATTTTTATAAAGGTGAGAGGTTATAATATTAAAGTTATAACCTCTATTATAATTATGTAGAAAAAATCTAAATAAGAAAATTGACAAATATAAAAATAGTATATACTATAAGTTTATAAAAGGAGATTAAATATGAAAATTTATGATTTTAAAGTAAGAAAAATCAATGGGCAAGAGGTAAACATGGATATTTATAAGGAAAAAGTAATACTAGTAGTAAATACTGCAAGTAAGTGTGGTTTAACTCCTCAATTTAAAGAATTAGAAGAAGTATATAAAGAATACAATGATAGAGGATTTGAAATATTAGGTTTTCCTTGTAATCAGTTTGCAAAACAAGATTCTGGTAGCAATGAAGAAATACATAAGTTTTGTCAATTAAACTATGGAGTTAGTTTTAATATGTTTGAAAAAATTGATGTAAATGGAAAAAATGCACATCCTTTATACAAATATTTAAAAGATTCATCAAAAGGATTATTAAGCAAAGAGATAAAATGGAACTTTACTAAATTTTTAATAGATTCTAATGGAAATATAATAAAAAGATATGCTCCTACAGTATCTCCTTTAAAAATTAAAAGTGACATTGAAAAATTATTAAAATAGCTGATAATAAAAGGTAGAGAAAATGAGAATAAGTAAATTGTAAAAATATGTTTGAAAAAAATGGAAAATATAGTAATATAGTAGTAAGAAAAATTTAATAGGCAAACTTAGAGAAATCTAAGGACGCAAAGCTAAAGGGGCTAAGGTTA
>JAVXLU010000085.1:7813-10070 GCA_036646635.1 Romboutsia sp. | reverse complement strand
CTCTACATTCACTAGAATAATTATCTTCATTCATAAATCCACATGCAAAGTATGCGCCTTCTTTATTCGTAGATGAAAATCTTGTATTATAATGATAATCTCCTGGATTAGCATAATAAACAGAATAAATAACATTTGGATTTTCATTAGTAAAATCCACTAAACTTGCCTTTACTAAAGATAATGATGCTAAAGCATATTTAGGTCCATTACCTCCTGATGTACCGCCTCCAGACCCAGAAGATGCACTACTGCTTCCTCCTATATCAGAGGTGATCTGTATAGACTTTACAACTGGTGCATATAAAAATATAAGACCAACAAATAATACGGTTAACAAATTTACTTTTATTCTTTTTTTCATTTTACTTCTTTTTCCTTGTTTCCATAAATAATTTTAATAGTTTAATAATTAAAATTAATGTAATAATTAGTAATAATAATGCTAAACTAGTAAATATAATATAGTAATCATTTATATAAAACTTTGCCTTACCAAAAATATTTGACTCATCATATTCTTTCATTATCTTATCAAAATCACTCTTACTTTTACTTTCATAATATTCTAATTCATTTTCTTTTATATTCTTTTTACATATCTTAAGTATAGACCTAGGTCCTTTACATTCCTTATAATAAGAAAAATAATTATACTTAGGATAAAAAATAGTTATATCCCTTAATAATTTATTACATTTTAAAGAATATATATGATATGTATATTTACCACCATATAGTGAGTACTCAAGGCTTCCTTTATCATCTGTTAAAGTAGGCAAATTCTTATAGTCTCCATCATTAATAGTTATATATAATTGTTTATCAAAGTTTTTAATAGTAACATCATACATATCATATATAGTTATTTTACCATATTCTATATTATAATCATTAATAAAAGGCTCTACTTTTTTATAATTTATTTGTAGTTTATTAGCAAGCTCCTTATCTTTAGATAATTGCTCCGTTGAGCACACTTCAGCATTTACTAGTACTGGTAAAATATAAATAATAATAATAAAAATTATTTTTTTCATGTTTAAAACTCCTTTTTAAAATTTAATTTTCTTTTTTCTTAAAATAATTATTCCTATTAGTAGAATTAGATTAAGAGGAATAATAATAAGTATAAATATAGTAAAGTTATTAACAGATATATCCTTAATAACATTCATTATATTATCATCCTTAGTAATTATTGTTGAAGACTCTTCTTTAGATACACTAGAAACTTTATAATCTCTAATATAATCCCTAAATATTTTACTTGTCAAATTATATGGTAAGAATTTACTTTTACAAACCTCAGTTGTTTCATAACCCACGCAACTTTGAGTTCCATAATATTCATTCTTATAAGGAAGTCTTATATAAAGTGTTCTTAATCTCTTATCAGGACAACTACTTTTAATACTAGCATATATTCCTATATCTAAAGAAGATCCCATTTCTATATTATTTATTTCTACTATATTATTTATAGGTCCAATAAATTCTTTCTTATTATTAACCATTAGTTCCTGAGGAATATTAATTATTTTAATATTAAACATCTTAGTACTATCAATATAATCATAAGTATATGTTGTATAACTAGCAAGTTTATTTAATTCAACTTCATCTGAATAAGTACAAGCCTGTACTTTTATACTAAATATAGTACTTAATAACATACTAACTACAAATAATATTTTCTTCATATACTCTCCTTAGTATGATTTTATCATATTTTTATAAAAAAAAAAAGAATTAATTCTTTTCTTCATATAAATCTACTACTTTTAATAATTCATTTTCATTAATAATTTTTTTAGATGTAGACGATTTATAATATAATACGTTTCCATCCTTATAATATAGTATAGCTGGTACTACAATATTAATATTTTGTAGCAAACTATATCTTTCTTTTAACACCTTACTATAGTTAGGATAAGAATCTACATTTATATAAAGAATCTTATCATTTAACTTATTCTTATTTATAAGTTTTAACATCTTTTCTTCCATAGTATATATTCTAATATCACTTGTTTTACTCAAATATAATATATTTTCTTTTGCTTCAGATAAAACTTCATCCATTTCATTAAAACTTATTTCACTTACATTACTAGTAAGAGGACTAATAGATATCTTTGTTGTCTTATAATTTTTAATAATATTACATAAATATAATGTTAATAAAACAGTAAAGAGTCCTATAAGAATAAGTATAATATAATTTTTTAATTTTTTATTTTCCATATTATCT
>JAVXLU010000085.1:0-7803 GCA_036646635.1 Romboutsia sp. | reverse complement strand
CCTAGTAATTATATTATCATAAAAAATATATATAATCAATTTTTTATATTAGTTTCTTTTAATATTTCTTCTACTGATAAATGAGGACTTCTTATTCTCTTTTCATCCTCTTTATTATATAATTCAGGCACTCTATAATTGTTATAATTATGTAACTTTACATTTCCTAGTTCCTTATTCATAATATCAATATCCTTCATAGTTAATGTAGGACATAAAGTAGTTCTTACTTCATAGTTTATACAAGAGGACCTGCAGTAATTAATAGTTTCTAGTACCTTAAATGACTCACTATATCCAGTTATTTCTTTATATTTATTTAATGAAGCTTTATAATCAATAGCTATATAATCTATTAATTTATTACTTATTAATTCTTTTACTACATCTATATTAGATCCATTAGTATCAAGTTTTACTAAAAAACCTAAGCTTTTTATCTTCTTAATAAATGATACTAAATCTTTTTGTAAAGTTGGCTCACCACCACTAATTACAACAGCTTCTATTAAACCTACTCTTGATACAATAAACTTAAGTATTTCATCCTCATCATACATAGCTGGAGGATTTTCTATTAATTGTCTATTATGACAATAGAAGCAATTCATATTACAAAAAGGGGTAAATATCACTATAGATACTTCCCCTGGATAATCAACAAATGAATTCTTAATTAATCCACTTATTTGCATTTACAATCATCTTTAATAACATATTTTTTTCTATCTTTAAACTCTTCTTTTTTACCTTTATTAAAGTTTTGTATAGGTCTTAAATATCCTACTACCCTACTATACACTTCTGTATCCTTACCACATGTAGGACAAGTAAACTGTTCTCCATTTAGATATCCATGCTCACTACATATTGAAAATGAAGGAGTAAATGATATATATGGTAATTTATACTTAGTAAATATCTTCTTAAGTAACTTCTTAGTAGTTTCTATATCCTTAATTTGTTCTCCTAAGTAAAAATGTAATACTGTACCCCCTGTATATAGAGATTGTAATTCATCTTGAAGATCAAGAGTTTCAAATATATCATCAGTATACCCAACAGGTAATTGAGATGAGTTAGTATAATATGGTACATCCTCTCCAGCAGTAATAATATCTTTATATTTTTCTTTATCCTTAGCTGCTAATCTATAAGATGTTCCCTCAGCAGGAGTTGCCTCTAGATTATATACATGACCAGTTTCTTCTTGTATTTCTTGTATTTTATTTCTCATATAAGTTAAAGTATCAATTGCAAATTTTTGACCTTTCTTAGTAGTTATATCTGTTTTATATAGATTAAGACTAGCCTCATTCATTCCTATTAAACCAATAGTATTAAAATGATTAAACCAGTATTCACCTGTACGTTCTTTTACATCCTTTAAATAATTAGCACTATATGGGTATAATCCTTTTTGAGTTTGTTCCTCAATAACTTTTCTTTTTATTTCTAAACTGTTTTTTGCTGTCTCCATTTGCTCCCATAAAAGTATTTTAAATTCACTAAAACTTTTAGATAGATAAGCAAGTCTTGGTAAATTAATAGTTACTACACCAATAGATCCTGTTAGAGGATTAGAACCAAATAAACCTCCCCCTCTTTTTCTTAACTCTTTTGTATCTAATCTTAAACGACAACACATACTAAGAGCATCTTCTGGACTTAAATCACTATTTATATAGTTAGAAAAATAAGGTATACCATATTTACATGTCATTTCCATTATCTTATTAGTTACATCACTATTCCAGTCAAAATCCTTAGTTATATTAATAGTAGGTATAGGAAATGTAAATACTCTTCCTTTAGCATCTCCCTCTTCCATAACTTCACAAAATGCTAAGTTAATAAGATCCATTTCTTTTTGATAATCACCATAAACATCTTCTTTAATTTCACCACCTAATATTACATGTTGGTCTTTAAGAGTTCTTGGTACTTTAATATCAAATGTTAAATTAGAAAATGGACACTGAAACCCAACTCTAGTTGGTACATTTAAGTTAAATATAAACTCCTGTAAAGCTTGTTTAACTTGCTTATAAGTCATCTTATCATTTTTTACAAATGGAGCACAGTAAGTATCAAAACTACTCCATGCTTGAGCTCCAGCTGATTCCCCTTGTGTTGTAAAAGTAGAATTAACAACTTGACCTAAAAACGCCCTTAAATGTTTAGCAGGTTTACTTTCTACCTTATTAGCTACCCCTCCAAACCCATTCATAAGTAATTGTTTTAAATCCCAACCAGCACAATATGAACCAAAGAAACCTAAATCATGAATATGAATAAAACCTTCCTCATGTGCTTTTCTTATCTTACCTGGGTATATTTCATGTAACCAATAATTCTTAGTAAATGCCTCTCTTACATAATTATTTAATCCATTTATACTTTTACCAGTGTTTGCATTTTCATTAACTTTCCAATCTAAGTCTTTTAGATATTTTCCAAACATATCAATAGTAGCACCTATTAAAGCATTGTTTTCTCTAGCAGCTCTTCTCTTCTCTCTATATAGAATATATGCTTTTGCTGTTTTAGCATATCCTCCCTCTATTAATGTCTTTTCAACTAAATCTTGAATTGATTCAACATTAGGAATGTCATTTGCATATATTCTATTAGCATTATCTACTACATCATCTGCAATACGCTTTGCTTTCTCAAAATCATTTCCTCCAACTTCTTTAACAGCCTTAAATATAGCTATTTGAATCTTTTCTGGTCTAAATGGAACTACTGAACCATCTCTTTTGATTATTTTTTTAATCATAATATACTTCTCCTATCTTTAAATCAATCATACACATATTATTAGTGAAAGTCAATGTTTTTTTTACTTATTTTTAAACATTTACATTTTTCCATAAAAAATATTTTTATATTTTTTATTAAAAAAAACATTTTAAAAACTATTTCATTTAATATAAAAAAACACTTGACATATGAGCCTTTATTTAGTAGAATATTAAGTACGAACTGCAGGTGTAGTTTAATGGTAGAATTTCAGCCTTCCAAGCTGCTAACGTGGGTCCGATTCCCATCACCTGCTCCAAAGGTAAAAATCGTCGAAATTACGACGTTTAGATAAACTTAATTGAAAAATTGAGTTTTTTTGTGTCTAAATGAAAGGTTGTGATAAAGATGATTAATATAATCAAACAAGAACTTAATTTAAACCCTGAACTAAAGAAAAAAATATTAAATTTAAAAATATGAAAGTATACACTCCTGAAAAAATTATGGCAGAAAGAAATATACATAAATTATTCTTAAATAATAATATGGATAATAATTTTATGTTAAATGAATGGAATATTAAAACTAATGAAGAAAAACAAGAATTTATTGCTAAATATATTGAATCACTCACTTTTATAAAGGATAAAAATTCTAAATATGGGATAAGATTAATAGATTTAAAATTTAAATCTTTATATATAGAAAAAATAAATAACTTAACTTCTATTGGAGCAAGTGAAAGTTTATTTGAAATAATATGTAATGATAAAAGACAAATGGTTACTTTATCTTGTCCTTTAAAAGAATTTCAATTAAAAAAATATTTAGAAGAATTAAAAGAATATAAAGACGTTAGATTTTATGAACACCCTATATTTAATTACTCAATATATGATATACCAGATAATGTTGAAATTAATATAAATGAAAATAAAGAAATATTAAAATTAATTCCTATTCTCAAAGATAAAGATAACATTGATAATATACGAAATAAATTCAAATTAGAAATAGTTACTTCTATTCCCATAGTTGAATTAAATGAATAAAATATGTGGCAAGTTTTGTTTACAAAGTAAATGAAAGTAACGATAACATTTTATATAAAAAGAAATATGATTCAAGTTTATAAAGAACAATATTTTGATTTAGAGGAAATTGTTCCCAACTTTAAAATAGTAAATGCAACAATACACTTTGATGAATCATCTCCGCACTTACATATAATCGGAATACCTTTTAAAGATGGAATTAAAAACACTACCTTTAAATAAGAGTAATTATTCAATTTCTAAAACTGATGTAGATAAACTTAAAAAATATATTGAAGAAACAAAAGAAAGTTCAAATCATATGTAAAATACAAATAACATAACAAATATTATGACTGAATACGAGAAAGATTTAAAAGAACATAAAAAAGAAGTTAAAGAGCTTAATAGTATTATTATTAACCAACAAAAAGATTATGACAATCTAGATTTTCATTATAGTATGTTACTAAATGAAAACAATGATTTAAAAAAAGAAAATAATTATTTATCTAAAATTATAGATAAATTAAACAGCACTATAGAAAGAATATCTAACTTTGTTTATAAATTGTTTTATAACGGTTATATACCAAAAAAAGATATGGCTGAAATTGAAAAAGATGGAACTTTGTTTAGAAAAGATAAAAATACAAAAAAAGATGATTTTGAGTTATAACTCTAATCATCTTTTAATCTATCTTCGATACATTTATTTCTATCTTTGATTTCTTCTATTTCTCCATTAATTGCATTATAAACATCAGTTTGTAAATTTCTCGAAGAAATAATATTTAAATCATCAAAAGGTGCAATTTGGCAACCATCTAAATAATTTGCTATTCTTAATTGAGACTTATGAAGTTGTTCTATATTTTTATCTATCCTATTAATATCAATATTTGTATCAACTGATATTCTATTTTCAGTTAATGCCATATAAAAAACTTGTCTATTATATTTGACATTTCTTTTTTTATGAGATTTTTTATAACTGATTTCTAAATCAATAAAAGGGAAAATATGTGTACTAATGTTTTGACCAGAAAATGCAATCATACCTTGTATTTTTTCTTTAGGTGCAAGTTCAAAAGGTATATTAAAAATATAATCTTCTGTCAAACCGCTCTGACCATTATTATGAATTTTTAATATATTAATTCTAATATCTTTAGCAGTTGTTAAACCAGTATTCTCTACTAATAAATAAAGAATATGATCATATTCCTTTAATGAAAAGGATAACTGCGGTTCTCTGTCTTTTACTGACTGAAATTGTACAATTATATTAAATATAACTGTTATTAATAATGAGACACCTGATATAATAACAGATATTAAAGCTATCATTTCAGTTGTCATTTTATTCCTCCATCTTTTCTATATAGTTTATTAGCATTTGAATTGTAAATATATCTGGATCTAAATTGTCTTTTGCAGATAATTCAAATATAATATTAGGATTATTTGTCGAAGAAGTTAATTTTACTTCGTATAAATTGTTTTCTTTTTTTGAAAGAAAATACTTTTTGTTTTCTAAAATTTCACTATCAATGTAACACTCTGATTTTTGTAAATCTTTATTTAATTCAACATAAAATTTTGACTTTTCAATGATTAATTTATAATCTTTAAATCTTTGATTAAATACTGTTTCAAAATCTTCATAATATTTTTGAGGTAATGATGAACTTCCACTCTTCTTTCTTCTAAATATAGTTTTTACATTAAAGAACTCTTTAAAAGATTCAATTGGTATAATTCTTTCTTTATTATTAGAATCAACTGACATTATAAATTCAACATTTTTATTTTTCATATTTGATATGATCCAGCCAAATGCAATTGTTTCAGGAACAGAAACGATAATACTACTTTGACTTACATTTTTATACATTTTATAATTATTATTAAGAATATCAAGTATGTCATCAGAAAAAGAATTTGGTTTAAATTTGTTATTATTGCCATATTTGAATTTATTATTTTCTCTTTCAACAACAAACTGTGAGGTTTGTGATAAAGGCATTTTTGTTTCAATAAAAAATGAATCTTTAGCGTTATTTAAAGTTATTTCAATATCAGGCATTGTACTATTTGCATTACCATATTGTATTATCTCTAAATCATAATCCTTAAGTATCTCGTCCAAATAACCTACAATTTCATTTTCAAAATTTTCCCATATTCTCATTAATAAAAATCTCCTATAATTCTTCTAATCCTTTAAATACTGCTTTCAATAAGTTTATTGGAACACTATTACCAAATTGTTTTAATGATTGATTATCATTATCAATAATCTTAAAACTCTCTGGAAATCCTTGTAACCTAGAGGCCTCTCTCGGACTTAATTTTCTTACTTTTCCATTTATATAATATGCACCAGTTTTTGACGCAGCACCACCACTTGAAGCAGCAAGCGTAATTCCAATACCATTCTCATGATAAATCCTATTTCCTTGTCCACCTTTTCCTATAATACCTATTTGAACTGGCTTATTAACTTTACCATTCTTTATAGAATTTTCAAGCTTTAATTTATCAATATGAATATCATCACGATTTAATATATATTTTTCTGTTTTACTATCATCTTCTTTAATATCAGAAATGGTAACCAATTTATTAATAGATTCAGGAAATTTAAACAGCCTATTATCTATATCTTTTCTAATACATACAATAGTAATACGTTCTCTATTTTGAGGTAATTCAAAATTTTTAGCATTTAATACTTTATAGTAAATATTATAATTTAATTCATTTAAAGCATCACTAATCACATCAAATGTAACTCCACCATTATGTGATTTTAAATTTTTAACATTTTCTAAAAATATTACTTTAGGTTTATGGTAAGACACAATTCTTATTATATCAAAAAATAATGTGCCTCTTGTATCAGAAAAACCTTTTTGTTTACCTGAAACACTAAATGGTTGACAAGGAAATCCACCACATAATATATCAAATTCAGGAATATCTTTTTCATCAATTTTCGTAATATCTCCATAAGGAGTATCATTAAAGTTTAATTTATAACTTTCCTGACAATATTTATCCCACTCAGAAGAAAATACACATTTACATCCAAAAGATTCTAGTGCATATCTAAATCCACCGATACCCGCAAATAAATCAATGAACTTCATTTTATCTAGTTCCATAAAATTCTCCTTTCAAACATTTAGGGTTCTGACACATTCTTTAACTTCTAATTACAGCATTAATTTATATCTATACTCAACTAAACTATATCTACCTAGACTTTTCTTAATTCTCTTTTTATTGTAACATAATAAATATATATTTAATATATTTATAAATCTGTTAGTAAAAAATTCTTCAAAAAGCAGAATTATAAGAACCACATTCTTTATGTATAATAGACTTTTCACAACCATTTAATTTTAGAATACCTGACTCAACTATTGTATTTACAAGTTCAGCACAGGACTAATCTCAATACTCCAACTAAGTAAGTCTCCATCAAAACAATCAACTAATAAAGACAAATATATTTTATCAAACTGTATTAAAATTTTAACAATATCTGTTAATCACTTTTCACTTCTATTTTTTACATCTTAATCTATCTTTATTAATTCTAAATACTGAAATATTAAATGAAAAACGATAAGTAAAGATATGCACATCATTTATTTTAAATAATATTAAGTTCTTTAAGTATTTCTTTGTATTTACCTGTAGGAAATAATATTGGTAATATTTCATTAACTATTTTTTCATTAGAAATTAGTTTTTTCCAATTACTTTTAGTTATATTTTCTAATAATTCAGTCTTTGTTTTATTCCAATCCAATTCAAAATTCAATTCAATTTTATTATCTTCAGATTGTTTCCATCTTATTAAGTATGATCCTAATTCATCCCACACTGAAATTTTCTCTAGCATGTTTGTAAATTCATTTCCATAAAATAAATATAATTCAACATTATTCATGTAACTATTCAGACTATACCATCAAAAAATTAAAGTAATTATTAAAATTATTCT
>JAVXLU010000084.1:9354-10111 GCA_036646635.1 Romboutsia sp. | reverse complement strand
TAACTTCTGATGATCTTGCATTAAATGATTCATTATCTATATTGAATTTATTTGAAATTATTCCTAATTTACCCTCTATATATATAATGATAACTATTAAAACAATAAAAGTAATTATACTTTTTATTAAATTTTTATTATTTCTAATAGATAATACTATAATTAATACTGCCCCTATCATACCTGTTGTTGATAAAGTCGTCGCTATTGTTATAATTAAAATTATTCTAATTATATTTATATTTTTAAGCTTTTCTATCCTATACGAAAATAGTAACGCTATATTTAAAAATATAGCATACATTCCACCCTCATGATAAAATCCGAAATTTCTATAAAATGGTTTATACGGAAAATTATAGATAATAGTAGATCTCATAGTATCTCCCCAAACTTCTTTTGGAGTAGTTATACTTTCTATTAGGTGCCAATCACTTAGCATAGTAAAATAGCAAAATAAGCTAATTATTGAATAAATGAAAAAAAATAAAACAAAATATTTTTTAAACTTTTGAAAATTTATATTATTAACTAATAATATAACTGAAAAAATCTTTATAATTAAACCAATATATCCATCTACATTAGACATCCAGGTAAAGTAGTTTAATAAAATTACAGATGATGTTAATAAAAATATTATTAAATTTTTTTTACTTATAGGCTTCATCCTATTTATAAGCAAACTACTAAGAAATAATAATATTATTCCTTCCTTATAATAAATAAATGATCCATATATATGGCCCGAGGTAAT
>JAVXLU010000084.1:0-9344 GCA_036646635.1 Romboutsia sp. | reverse complement strand
AATAAATATGTAAAGTTGAATTAACTCTTTTTTTAAATTCTTAACTTTATTAAGATTGTATTTTACCATATTAAAACTCCTTAATACTTCACTTATTTGCATGGTTTTTTATTCATAACTTAAAATCTAATATCTAATTATATCTATAATATTTCAATTATTTTTTTTCCTACACTTTCACAAGTATTATTTTTGCATAAATTTTTTGTATTATTACCATATCTATCTATATTATGTTTTACATCATATATAGCTTGCTTTATAGCTGATGCTAATTCTTTTGAGTTATCATTACTATAAAAATAAAAGCATTCTTTTGCAAAACACTCTATATCTGATACTTTAGATGAAATTATTCTATTTCCGGTAGCCATATATTCAAATATTTTAGATGGAAATGATGCATCTCCGAAATTATGATTTTCTAACTGACAATTAATTAGTATATCTGCATTTTGTATAACTTCTTTTACCTTTTTGTAGTCCACAAATCCTAAGAAGTTTATTCTATTATCTTTATTACTTCTTACTAAATCTTCTAAATTACCTCGTCCTGTTATAATTAATTCAAAATCATCTTCTATATAATTTAAGCTATTTAACAGAACTTCTATTCCACGTTCTCTATCTATCCCTCCACTATATACTATTTTTATTTTTGAATTATTATACTTTTTTAAACTAGAGCCTCCTATAAAGTCATTATCTACAACGCCTCTTACAACTATAGATTTAACATTTACTCTTCCTTTTAATTTACTAGTTACTAATATTGCAGAATCAACATTCTTGCTAACTATTTTTTCAGTAAATGTAAATATATATTTTTTTATTTTGCTTATAGCCTGGGTGGAATAATATCCGTCTTCATACTCTATTGTAATAGGTATTTTTAATATTTTTTTTGATAGCCACGCTACCCATGCAACTTCTGGTTTATAATTGTAAAATATTATATTATCTATTTGTTTTTCTCTATTTATTCTATTTACTTCTTTAAAACTGAAAAAGATTGATGTTAATATATTAAAAAAACTTAGATCTACTATTCCACTATATATTAGATTTCTATCCTTACTACTATTTATAGTTTTAAATATCCTTAAGCTATTATTGTTTACTAAACCACTTGATATAATTTTAACCTCACAACTATTTATTTCTAATGACTTTCTAATTGCTCCTATCTTGTTATTTGCAGCTTGTGAATAAATTTCTTGATTTTTTCTTACTTCAAATAACTCCTCTAACATGTAATTATTCAGATATACTATATGCTTCATTTTAATACCTCACACTATTTAAAATTATTTTAGTAAGTTTAAATATTCTCTTACTACCAGTTTTTCGTCATACATATAGGATCTCATACGACTTTCTTCTTTCATTTTTGCAATTTTCTCAGTATTATTTAAAGTATCAACGATACATTTTGCTAATTCTATACTGTCATTATATTTAAAATAGACAGCAGCTTCTCCACATACATCATGCGAAAATCCTAAATCAGCAGCTATTATAGGTAGTTTAAACTTCATAGCTTCAATAAATGGTATACCCAGTGTTTCTGCATATGAAGGAAATATAAATACTTTACTTTTACCTAAAACTTGATGTATATTTTCATGTTTAATATTCCCTACTGATAAAACATACTCTTGCAAATTATACTTTTCTATTAAACTAATTAATTCCTGGGCCTCTTTATTTTCACTCTTATCTACAGTGATAATAAGCTTTAATTTACATAGATTATTTTCCTTAATATATTTAATTGCCTCAATTAATAGTTCTAAGTTTTTGTGCTTAGCATATAATGTTATATTTGATAATACATTTTTTTCATTTCCTAAGAATTTTAAAAGCATATTGTCTAGCTCTTTATTAAGTTTATCTGTTTTTATTTCTGACGGAGCATTTGGAATTATAGTAATTTTGTTTTCTGGAAATTTAAACTTTCTTATAACGCCTTGCTTCATATAGTTTGTTTGTACTACTAACTTATCAGTTCCTTTTAAACTTAATTTAAGAATTATATTTTATAAAAATAATTTTAATTTATTCGTTAGATTAAAACTATCTATAATTTCTTGAGATACATGTTTAGGGTTATGTAACAATAAAATCTGTTTACATCCAGGAAATGTAGGTCCATAGTTGGTCATATTTATCATATAATCATATTGATTTTTTTTTACTATTTTAGGAAGTTCTAGTTGATACCAAAAAAATCTTTTAAAATGATTCATATCGCCTACTTTACTCTCTATTATGTATATATTTTTTTTGTTAAATAAACTTTTATCAACAGTACCTTCATATACCATAAAATAATATTGGTTTCTATCATCTTCATCAATATTGGATATAAAAGAATTGATTAGAGTTTTGAAACCTCCCATTTTAGCTGAAATAGCATTAACTAATATTTTCATGTTTTCTCCTTTATTTCAAGTCTCCTTGTCCTTCCATTTTTATGCTAAACTTCTCACATTCATATATCTTTGCATCAACTAAAAATCTATACCAATATGCCTGTAAGAAGTGATATATCTTACCTTCTTTTCCGTCTAAGAAACCAAGTTTAAAATAATACCTATATATAAAATATAAATGGGCTCTTAAAAACAGAGGTAATTTGTAATATCCATTATTTTTTATAAATCTTTTTCTTGCAGCTTGCCCTTTATTTAAATCATCATTTTCATTTTCATTTAATACTTTTTGTTGGTAGTCTAATACTTCTCTATTTGAATACCAATTATGTTTATGCGTCCACCACTCTAAGCCTTTATTATTATTATCTATAATATCGTACTTAAATGTAGTAGTATCTCCTTTTAATAACACCATGTGTTCATCCATAATTTTTTGTTCACAAACGCCATACCCAGTTCTAAATATTCTAAGTAATAATTCTGGATACTTTCCTCCGTGTTTTATCCATCTTCCCATGAAGTAAACTCTTCTCTTTAAAACTATCCCTTTTATATTTTCTTCTATTAAAGGTAACTTCTCTTTTATTTCTTCTACTAATTTAGGTGTTAACTCCTCATCTGCATCCATTCTCATAGACCATTTTGTACTTATATTAGTATTAGTTAATCCCCAGTTAAGTTGTGTTGCATAATCTATAAACTTATTTTCATAAAAATCTAAATTCACGCTTTTACCTAGCTCTTCACATAAAGCTTTTGTACCATCAGTACTATAACTATCAACTATAACAAATCTTTTTACTATTCCTTTAAAAGACTTTATACATTTCCTCAAGTTATTTTCTTCATTTTTAGTCAGTATAACTACTGTTAAATCTACCACTATTAATTCCTCCTATAGTGTTTTTATAACTCTTGCAGGATTTCCAGCTATAACTACACCTCCCTGAAATTCACCACATACAACACTCCCAGCTCCTACTACTGATCCATCTCCTATTTTCGCTCCTTTTAATATAAGTGCATTACACCCTATAAAACAATCTTTCCCTTTAACAACTTCTCTAGTTCCTATAGCTTCTTTATCATCTATCTTTCTAGCTTCTACTTCTATTGGATGAAAGTCATTGTCAAATATTTTAACATTTCCACCTATCAAAGTATTGTCTCCTATAGTTATTCCTTTTCTAGCATATATAGTAGCTCCTGAAATACCTACATTATTACCTATATTAAGCTTTGCTTCTTCTGTTCTTGTAACTATTATCGTTCTTTGGCTTAATCCAACTAAATTTGAAAGAAAACTGCTCTTTATCGTGCAGTTTTCTCCTATATTTAGTTGAGAGCCTTTTTTCTTAAATATTACTGGAACTCCATAAAGATTCAAATTTTTTCCAAACCTAACTTTATTAAAGTTCATAAATAATTTAAAGTAATTGCTCTTAAACATATTAACCTCTTATCTTATTTATAATTTTCTAAGAACCAAGTATAAGCTAACTTAATGCCTTCATTTAAGCTTACTTGATGCTTCCATCCTAATCCATGTAACTTATCCACAGTTGTTAACTTTCTTGGAGTTCCATCAGGCATATCAGTATTAAATACTAACTTTCCTTCAAATCCAACAACTTCTTTAACAGTTCTAGCTAATTCTCCTATAGAAACTTCTTCTCCAGTCCCTATATTTACATGTTGCTCTCCATCATAATTTTGCATTAAGAATACACATGCATCTGCCATATCATCAACATATAAAAACTCTCTAAGTGGAGTTCCTGTTCCCCATACTTCAACAACATCACTATTATTTATCTTAGCTTCATGGAACTTTCTTATAAGCGCTGGTAATACATGAGAATTCTTTAAATCAAAGTTATCATTAGGGCCATATAAATTTGTAGGCATACAACTTATAAAATTATCTCCATATTGTCTTTTGAAGAACTTACACATTTCAAGCCCTGCTATCTTAGCTACAGCATAAGCTTCATTAGTTTCTTCTAATGCTCCAGTTAATAAATACTCTTCCTTTATCGGTTGTGGAGCCATCTTAGGATATATACAAGTGCTTCCTAAAAATAATAATTTCTTAACTTTAAAATCATGTGAAGCTTTTATTACATTATTTTGTATCATTAAGTTATCATATATAAAATCTGCTGGATATGTATTGTTAGCATGTATTCCACCAACTTTAGCAGCAGCTAAAAATACATAATCGGGTTTCTCATCTTTAAAGAATTTTCTAACAGCTTCTTGACTAGCTAAGTCTAATTCTTTATGAGTTCTATATATAATATTCTTATATCCTTTATCTTTTAAGTTTCTAACTATTGCTGATCCAACTAACCCTCTATGACCAGCAACATATATTTTAGAATTTAAATTCAAACTCTCCACCTCATTTACAATATTTTTATATTTTTGCATTTTCTTAGTTTTCAAATTTAGACTTATATCCATCACCTTTGCTTAATTCAGCTAAGTCAGATTGCACCATTTCTTTAACTAAATCCATAAATGAATAGCTTGGAGCCCATCCTAATTCAGTTCTAGCTTTTGTACTATCTCCCCATAATAATTCAACCTCTGCTGGTCTGAAGTATCTTGGATCAACTTCTATTAATACTCTTCCAGTGTTTTTATCTATACCTTTTTCATCTACTCCAATTCCTTCCCATACTATCTCATATCCTAATTCAGCAAAAGCTAGTTCACAGAATTCTCTAACTGTATGAGTTTCATTCATTGCTAGTACAAAGTCTTGAGGCTTATCTTGCTGTAACATTCTCCACATACCTTCTACATAATCTTTAGCATGACCCCAGTCTCTTTTTGCATCCATGTTACCTAAGTATAATTTATCTTGCTTTCCTAAATGTATAGCTGCAACTGCTCTAGTTACTTTTCTTGTTAAGAAAGTTTCACCTCTTCTTGGTGATTCATGGTTGAATAATATTCCGTTACATGCAAATATGTCATATGACTCTCTATAGTTTACAGTTATCCAATAAGAGTATAATTTGGCAACTCCATATGGACTCTTTGGATAGAATGGAGTTTTTTCACTTTGTGGTGCTGTGTCAGGAAGCCCTCCGAACAATTCACTTGTTGATGCTTGGTAAAATTTGGTTTTCAACCCATTTTCCCTTATTGCATCTAATATTCTTAGCGTACTTACTCCTGTCGCTTCTGCCGTATACTCTGGAGAGTCAAATGACACGCCAACATGAGATTGCGCTGCTAAGTTATATATTTCATCTGGTTGTATTTTTTCTAATAATCTGTTCATGTTACTTGAATCTGTTATATCTCCATAGTGTAGGAATAATCTTACATCTCCTTCATGTGGATCTTGATATAGATGATCTATTCTTTTAGTATTGAAAGTACTTGCTCTTCTTATTATTCCGTGTACTTCATATCCTTTTTCTAATAATAACTCTGCTAAGTAAGAACCATCTTGTCCTGTTATTCCTGTTATAAGTGCTACTTTTCTGTTTTTCATTTTTATTCCTCCAAAATTTTACCTTCTATGTATTATAGGTGCTATTTATATAGCTAAAATACTCTCTTTATATTTGTTTATTGATACATCTTTAGTTAGATTAGATTCTAAGTATATTCTTCCATTTGTTCCTAAAGATTTTATTTCTTCTTTGTTATTTAATATATATTTTATTTTATTCTCTATTTCTCCATAATCACCTGGTTGTATACATATACCACAGTTGCACTCTTCTACTATAAGTCTTGCTTCTGATCCTTCATCAAGAACTCCTAGTACTGGTTTACCTGCTGCCATTACACCATATAGTTTACTAGGAACTGATACTCCTTTGATTCCTTTTGCATTTACTACCCAGTGTATATCGGCCGCATTTAGTGAGTATATTAAATCAGCTTTATCTTGATACGGTATAAATGTAACATTACTTAATTGATTGTTTGTTACATATTCCTCTATCTTTAATTTAACTGTTCCATCTCCTATAAATGCAAATATTACATCTTTTCTATCTTTAAATTTGCCTATAACTTTTGTAATGTTTTCTAGGTCATAATATAATCCTATATTTCCTGAATACATTATTATGAATTTATCTTGTAAATTGTATTCTTTTTTAAATTCAATTATCTTAGGGTTGTTTTGATCTAATGGATATATTTCTTTTTCATTTATCCAGTTATTTATAAAGGTATTTCTAGGTATTTTTTTATTATTAAATCTGTTTTTTAGTTTCTCTTGCATATCTCTACCTACAACAATAACCTCATCTGCACATTTGCAGCTAAATTTATCTACATTCATAGCTGTATCTAGTAATAGTTTATTTTTTGCATATCCTACTGCCATTGTTTGCTCTGGGTTAAAATCTTGTATGTTGTATATAAGTTTTCCACCTTTAATCCATTTTCCTAATACTCCCAAAACTCCACCCAGTATTGGAGGCTGAGATATTGTGAATATATAATCTTGTTTTTTTATTTTAAACGTTGCTATCAATGAGTTAAAGAAATATGCCATTAAGTTTCTAACTCTGCTTATTTTATTACTTTTTTGGAATTCTGGTACTCTTACTCTTATTACCTTCATTCCTTTATATTCTTCTTTATATATTCTTTGTGTTCTATATTTTTCCTCAACTGTTCCATCATAACTAGGAACAACACATATTACCGTTATATCAAAATCTTCTGCCATTCCTTCTGTTAATTCCGTCAATATTTGACCAGTGGATGCAACATCTGGATAAAAATAGTGTGCATATACTAATAATTTTTTCTTCATTTTGCTCCACCTTATCTATATAATTGTTTTTAATTCTTTAACATTCGCTACATTAGACTTATGTCCAACTAATATTTTGCCATCATTTTCTATTACATATATATCATTTAAGCCTTCCACTACAATACTATTATTGGATGATATAACTAAATTACTTTCACTATCTACTACCTTAGCATTTCCTACCAATACATTTCCTGCTTCATCTTTATCTCTATATCTATCTAATGCTTCCCAGCTTCCTACATCATCCCATCCAAAACTACTTGGAACAACATATATATCTTCTGATTTTTCAAGCACTGCATAGTCTATTGATATCGCTTCAGTATGTTCATAGTTTTCATTTATAAAGCTTTGTAGTTGATTTTCTGATATATCTTCTATCCTTTGTAAAGCTTTATAAGTGTTATTTGAGTGTACCTCTATTTGATTCAATACATTATCTACACTCCATAAGAACATTCCACCATTCCATAAATAGTTTCCATTCAATAGATATTCTTTTGCTTTTTCCTTGTTAGGCTTTTCAACAAAAGCATCTACTTTTATAACTCTATGGTTGTTTACAACTCTTTCATCATTGCTATTTCTTATATATCCATATCCTGTTTCTGGTCTAGTAGGTTCCATCCCTAATGTTATTATTGAGTTTTCATTTTCAGTAACAAACTCATTAGCACTTTTTATAACATTTCTAAACGCTTCTTCATCTTTTATAAGATGATCTGCTGGTAATACTACCATATTTACATTATCATAATATTTCTTTATAACAAAAGCTGATAATGCTATACAAGGAGCTGTATTTCTTCCTTCTGGTTCAACTATTATATTTCTATCAGGTAGTTCTGGTAACTGATCTTTTACCAAATCTACATATCTTTCTCCCGTACATACAAATATTCTTTCCATTGGGATAATAGGCTTTATTCTATTAACTGTCATTTGTATCATAGTATCTTCGCCTATTAAGTTTAAAAACTGTTTTGGTTTTTCTTCTGTTGAAAGTGGCCAGAACCTAGTTCCCTTTCCTCCAGCCATAATTAAAGCACATAACATAAATTCACCCTCTTATTTATTTGTACACTCTACCATTTTAGTTATTTCTGTCATAACTTTATCTAATTTATTATCAACTTCTACTTTGTTATCTCCACTACATCCAAAATAGAACTTTATTTTCGGCTCTGTCCCTGATGGTCTAACAGCTATCCAACTTCCATCTTCTAATATAAATTTAAGAACATCAGATTTCGGTAAATCATCTATACCATTTATATAATCTTTTAACTCTGATACTTGTATATCTGCTATTGCTTTGATATCAGCATTTCTGAAATAACTCATTATAGACTTTATTTGTTCCATTCCATCTATACCTTTTAAAGTAATCGACTTTAATTCTTCTTTGTAATATCCATATTTTTTGTATACTTCTTGAAGTCCTTCATATAAAGTCATTCCTTTGTCATAATAATAAGCTGCCATTTCTGATATAAGTAATGCTGAAACTACTCCATCTTTATCTCTAGCATGAGTACCTATTAAGTATCCATAACTTTCTTCATATCCCATTATAAATGTAGCCTTATTGCTTACTTCATACTTATGTATTTTTTCGCCTATAAATTTAAATCCTGTAAGTGTATCTACACATCCTACTCCATAAGACTCTGCTATTTTTGATCCTAACTCGGAAGTTACTATTGTTTTAACTATCATCGGATTTTTCATATTCTTTATTTCATCAATTTTATTAGTTAATACATAGTCAACTAACAACGACCCTACTTGGTTTCCATTAAGTACTACATATTCACCTTCATTATTTTTAACAACAACTCCCACTCTGTCACAATCTGGGTCAGTTCCTATTATTAAATCTGCTCCATCTGCCTTAGCCATTTCTATAGCTATGTCAAATACAGCTTTTTCTTCTGGGTTAGGATACTCAACTGTTGAGAAGTTTGGATCTGGTAGTTTTTGTTCTTTTACTACTGCTACATTTTCAAACCCTACTTCATCTAATACATTTCTTATTGGCATGTTTCCCGTTCCATGTATTGGGGTAAATATTATTTTAAGTTCTTTTCCTACTTTATCTATTA
>JAVXLU010000083.1:0-10263 GCA_036646635.1 Romboutsia sp. | reverse complement strand
TGGTTTGCTATATAAATACATTAGTATTAACTACTATGATGGGTATATCTCAAGGCATACAGCCAATTTGTAGTTACTATTATGGTAAAAAAGACAAGGAATCAGTTTTATCAATTTTAAATATGGGATTGAAAACAGTAAAAATATCTTCGATAATAGCATTTTTAGTAGCTATTATTTTTGCAAATCAAATAGTTTCTATGTTTATAAGTAACGTAGATAAAGAAATGTTTAATTATACAGTAAATATTTTGAGAGTGTTCTCATTAGCATTTTTAATAATGGGATATAATGTAGTAACTTCAGGGTTCTGTGTTTCAATAGACAAGCCAGTACAGGCAGGGATTGTATCACTAGGTAGAGGTGTGGTAGTAATAACAATTACGTTAATAGCAATGATACTTTTATTTGGTGGAAAAGGTATATGGATAGCAACATTCATATCAGAATTAATAGTTATTATAGGTTCGATTAAAATATTAAAAGTATGTAAAAAAGATATAGAAAATCAAATTGAAGACACTATTTTAAAAGTTTATTAGGGAAATTATTCCACATATAAACTGTAAAAATATGAGAGTTTTTTACTTGATAAACAGAGCAAGTCACTAGAAATATAGAAAAAATAGAAGATATAAAATATAGATTACAATAAACTAGGAGAAATTTCCTAGTTTATTTAATTACAAGAGAATTATAGGTAATGCGATAAAAGTAATCAAGGAATTTGTTATACTTGTATATATGCATTACCTGCAAAAGATTATATTAAAATATATATCAGATTGTTTAAATCTTTATAATTGCTAATACTTTAAATTCACATTCAGAATAAGTAATATTAAGAGTGCCATTATATTTTTTTATAATATCATTTATATTTTCAAGACCAAAACCATGCATACTTAAATCTAACTTAGTAGAATTGTATTTTCCATTATTAAATTTTATACACCCGTTATAAGTATTACTAACAGAATAAGTAAAATATCCTTTATCACAACGAGCCTTCAAGGATATTTTTTTACTAGAAATACTGTCTAACTTTAAAGATGCCTCAATAGCATTATCAAGAGTATTTGAAAAAATAGAACAAATATCAATATCTTCTAATGGAAGCATTTCATTTATATCAATATTAAAAAAACAGTCAATTTGATTTTCTATAGCTAAGTTATATTTTGAGTTTATAACAGCATTAATGATACTGTTTTTACAAAATACTCTATTACTCACATTAAACCTACCTGAAAGTTCGTTAAGATAATCTTTAGCATCGTCTAAATTATTACACTCTAAAAAAGAATATATTACAGATAAATGATTGTTCATATCATGATGAAGTTTTCTAACTTGTATTTGGTTATCTTCAAGTTCTTTATAGTAGTTATACTCAAGTTTAAGATTTTGATTTTCAAGTTTATTTTTAACACTTTTTACTATGTACTTAATTAAAAGTATGATACTAAGACTTGTGATTATACAAGCTATTGCTATTGGATAGGCTTTATATTCTTTTCCCATAGGTGTATTTATAATGGTTATTATAATTGATATAAAAGGAGCAAGACAGATTACATCTATCATAAGCCATGTTTTTATATCGATATACCTACTTATATTATTAAGTTTGTTCTTAGAAAAATGATAAATCATAAACCAAGATAAAGAAATAATAGTTACCTCAAGGGTTTGAGTAAAAATATTTAAAAAAGAATCTTCTCCTAAAGTTAAATATAACTTAGCACAAAAGTCATTTGCCATTAAATTTATAGAGACTACAATAGGATAAAAAATCATAACTGTAGAAATATTTTTTATATAATTACCCCTATAAAAAATAATCATTATTAAAATAAAACCAATCATAGTATACAAAACATTAACTATATCTGAAGTATAAATGATTACATTTGGAACTAAGTAAGCACAAAAATATGAGACAAACTTAGCAAGTTTAGTATCTTTAGTTGAAGCTAAATTATTGATAACTTTATAAAAATAATAGCTTGTAACAATATAAAATACACCGTCAATTAAATATGTAAATGAAAAATTCATAATAATCACCTATCCTAACATAGTCTTTGCAAATTCAATCATAAAATCATTATATCTACCACGACTTATAGGTAAACTTTCGCCACATATAATTAAGCTATTAGATTCCACAGAAGAAACAAAATTAATATTTATAAGATAACGTTGATGAATCCTTACAAAGAAGGAAGGAAGATTTTTTTCAAGTTCATCTAATTTATCATAAAAATCTATATTACAAGTAGATGTAATTGCCTTTATCTTACGTTTATCACTAGTAAAATAAAAGGTATTATTTAAGTTTATTTTCTCGGTTTTAGATTTAGATTCTACAATATAAAATTTATCTTGAATATGGTCTAGTTCCTCAAGTGCTGAGTTTAAAATTTATCCTATTTTTTCTGGTGTATAAGGTTTTAGGATATAGTTAAATGCCCTAACTTCATATCATTGGAAAACAAAATCAGGATAGGATGTAACAAATATAATAATAGATTTTTTATTATGTAATCTAATATTTTTTGCAGTTTCTATTCCATCTAGACCACCCATCTCAATATCTGAAAATATGATATCGTAATGTTCCTTAGCTATTTTATAGCTAAGATTCTCCCCAGAATTGAACTCAAATATTTTGTAATCTATCCCCTGTAAATCTAAATGTATTGATAATATATTTTTTAATAAATTAAGTTGAGGTCTTTCGTCGTCACATATTGCCACTTTTAACATTTAATTCCACCCCTTTTTTAGTTTGATTATAGCATCTAAAAACCAACAATTACAATATATCTGCCAAAGATTACATTTGCTCTAATTTAAGTATTTAAGATTCTAGGATAAAATTAAATTATAAAATATTGAGAGATTATCTTAGGAGGTAAAGAATGCTTAAAGTTAATAATTTATGTAAAAGTTATAAAATAGGAAATACAAATTATGATGTATTAAAAAATATATCTTTTCAAGTAAATAAAGGAGAATTCGTAGCAGTAATGGGACCATCAGGAAGTGGAAAAACGACACTTTTGAATTGTATATCATGTTTTGTGCCTTTTGAAAATGGGGAAATATTGCTAGGGGGAGAAAATATATCAGGTCTAAATGAAGAAAAATTAGCAGATGTAAGAAATCAAAAACTTGGATTTATTTTTCAAGATTTTATGTTATTAGATGGATTAAGTGTAATAGAAAATATTTGCTTACCACAAATTATAGCTGATAAAGATGTTAATAAAATGGAAATATTAGCAAATAAACTATGCAATACTTTTGGAATAAGTCATATAAAAAATAAATACCCTGCTGAAATTTCAGGAGGAGAAAAGCAACGTACAGCAGTAGCAAGAGCTCTAATTAATAAACCATATGTTATTTTAGCTGATGAACCAACTGGTAACTTAGATAGTAAATCATGTAGAGCTGTTATAGATTCTTTTGTTCAAGCTAAAAAAGAACTAGGTGCTACTGTTTTTATGGTAACTCACGATAGTTTTGCAGCATCATTTTGTGATAGGGTTATAGTACTTAAAGATGGTGAAGTATATGAACAACTTACTAGAAATACAAGTAGGGTAGAGTTTATGGATAGGTTATTAGATACACTTAAAAAACTAGGAGGTGATGATTATGACAATGAACAATGTTATATCTAAGCTTAGAAAAAATAATATAAAAAATTATTATATGTTAGCATTTTGTATAACTTTATCAGTGCTTTTAGTTACTTCCTACGCACTAATGTTTTTTAGTCCAACAGTAATGAATGTATTACCAGAAGGTGGAGATAGTAGAAAACAAGGTTATATGATATTTTCAATAGCAATCATAGGATGTGCTGTATTTACAACTTATGCATCTTCTTTATTTTATAAATATAAAAGTCGAGAGTTTGGAATATTAATGGCACTAGGAGAGAGAAAATCAAAGCTTAAAAAAGTTTTATTAAAAGAGTTAATATTTATAATACCTATATGTTTAGTAGTAGGAATAGTTCTTAGTGTACCTACTTCTTATGGTATATGGAAGCTTTTCCAAATGTTTATTATAGATACTAAAGAAATGTCCTATCAATTTGGGTTAACAGGTTTATTATTTGGAATAGTGTTTAGTATATTTGTAACACTTTGTATTTTTATTAATGGGGTAAAGTTTATAAAAAGAAGTAATATTATGGATGTTATATATGAACAAATAAAATCTGAGGTTGTGAGAGAGATTAAGCCTTGGACTGGAGTAGTTGGGTGGATATTAGTAATAAGTGGTCTAGCTTTAGGTTATGGAGTACCAAGTATAGTAGTAGAGACAATAGGGTATAATATGCCATCTATATGGAATGCTGTTTATTTATTATCTTTTGTTGGGCTTTATATGATATTAACTCACGCAATAATCTATAGCAAAAAAGGTAAAAATCCTAAAAAATACTATAAAAATATTATCTCTACAAACATGATGAGATTCTCTGGAAGACAGACCGTTAAGAATATGTGTGTAATAACTTTTTTAATAGCGGGAGGGTTGTTTGCAGCATTTTATGGTCCTACAATGATGGCTAATTTACTAATAGATATAAAAAACACTAATATAGATTATGCTTTTCATTATAAGGGAAGTGAAGAACAAATTAGTAAGGATGAAATATATTCTTTGGCTAAAAATAATAATGTTTCCATAATAGATTATCATGAAGTAGATTCTATTTCGTTAATTACAAATGGATATTATAGAGATTATGATGACAATAACATGTTAATAGAAGAATATATTGAAAAAATGCAATATGATGAGTTTTTTAGTGAAAGTGATTTCAATAAAGTATCAGGTCAAAATATTGATGTAGAAAAAGGAGAATATTATAGAATAATATTAGAGGGCGATTCTGAAAATATTTGGTACAAATGGAATGATTTAGATACTATAACTAATCCTATAACTGAAACTTCAGAGAAAGTAAAGCTTGCAGGTACTGTTTCGTATAGACCTTTTACTAAAGAGTATCAAGGTAAGTATGTAATATCAGATGAAGATTATTTAAGGCTTTCAAAAGGAGTAGATTTAGATAAATATGATAAGTTTGTATTATTTAATGTTGAAAATGCAGATGAAACGTATTCATTTGCAAAAGCTTTAAAAAATGAAATCATAAATAGAAGTTCACAAGATGTAGCAGTTTCAACTTTTTATGATGAATACGAACAAATGAGAGCTAAGGAAAATGGAGAAGAATATTGGTATGGTGATAAGTTAGAACTATCTGAAGATAATAACCAACTATTTATGGAATGGAAGTATTACCCTATGTTTAAGCCACTAGACCAACAAGATTTACTTAAAAATACGGCTGTATTTATTATGTTATTTACGTATATAGCTATAATATGTTTAGCTGCAACTGCTATAATAGCTTACACTAGAGCAGTAACTATTGGGCTTGATAATAAGAAACTGTTTGGAGATATTAAAAAACTAGGAGCTAATGATAAGTATATTGAAAAGAATATTAAAAAGCAGTTGGCTAAGGTATTTATATATCCTACGTTCATAGGAAGCATTTTTACTTATATGATATATTTAACAATATTTTATGGAAATAGTGGAGGAAATATATCTAAAGGTGAATTCTTAGGTCTTGTAGTAGGGCTAGTAATAACTTTAATAGTAATAGTATTTATGTTTGTAATATATAAAATTTCAATTAATAAAATTAAAAAAATAGCAGAAGTTTAAAATAATATATAATCAATAGGAAGGGTGGGAGCGGTGCTCCTACTTTTTTTTATTTGAAAATGTAAGATGTATAATTAAAACTTACAACATAAAAATTGTTTAGAAAAATTTAAGATTTTATAAATAAAAAGTTCAGATTCATATGTTAAGATAAATTTATAAATAGTTAGGAGGAAAAATGAGTAAATATAATGTGTTAGTAGTAGATGATGAAAGAGAAATACCAGATGCAATAGAAAGATACTTAAGACCTGAAAATATAAAAGTTATAAAAGCTTATAATGGAAAAGAAGCTCTAGAGATTATAGGCAAAGAAGAAATACACCTAGTACTAATGGATATAATGATGCCAAAAATCGATGGTATAGAGGCGACTATGATAATTAGGGAAGAAAAAAATATACCAATAATAATCATAAGTGCAAAATCAGAATACAGTGATAAAATTCTAGGATTAAATATTGGAGCTGATGATTATATAACAAAGCCATTTTATCCATTAGAGCTTATAGCAAGAGTAAAATCACAACTTAGAAGATATATAGACTTAGGCAATTTTAAAAATGAAGACATAAGTGAAAAAATAATAATAGGTGGAATTGTACTTGATACAAACAGCAAGGAACTTATAGTAGATGGGGAGTTGCGAAAAGTAACACCGATGGAATACAAAATATTAGAGCTTTTAATGACAAATCCAGGAAAAGTATTTTCAGCAGAAGAAATATATGAAAAAGTATGGAAAGAATATTGTTTAAATACAGATACGGTAATGGTTCATATAAGAAGGATTAGAGAAAAGATTGAGATAAATCCTAAAGAACCAAGATATTTAAAGGTGGTGTGGGGAATTGGATACAAATTCGAGGGTATTAAAAATAGAAAAAATGACTAAGGATGAAAATTTTAATAAGTTTATACTAAATATAAAAAAGTTTAAATTATTTAAAAAAGTGTTTTTTATAATCCTATATATATCAATGGTAGCTATGATTATTTTAATGAAGAATACTCAAGTAGCAATATTAATTTCGTTATGTATAATAATAGTCATACTTTTTATAAAGAATATAGCGAATGATTTTAAAGATGTAGCGCTTTTTCAAGAGTTTTATGAAATAACTAATATTTGTGAAGATTCACAAGAAATGTTTGAAAGAACAAATTTAGATACAGGAATAGAGCATATGTTAGGGAAAAGTTATAAAAGTATACTTGAAAATTTATATAAAGTGGAAAAGTATATTCATAGGTCTATATTAAAAGAAAAACAAAATGAAGAAATGTCAAATGAATTAGTAATTGAAGTTTCTAGAAATTTAAGAAATCCAGTTATAAATATAGAAAAATATATAAGTGACTTTGAAAATATAAATTCAATTTACAAAAATATTCAATTTATAAAAGAAAATAGCAATAAAAATGAAGATTGTAATAAGCTAGTTAATAATTTGAAAAATGAGTACATTCAGAACTTGAATAATCTAGATATAGAGTCAAATTTATTAAAACATAATATAGAAGAGCTATTTGAACTATCGAAAGCTATAACAAAAACTATAGAACTAGATATAACAGAAGTAGATATAAAAAGTTTACTAAAACAAGGTTTAGCAGAATATAGTGATAAATTAAAAGAAGCAAATTTAAAGTTAAAAACTAATATAGATGAAAAAAAATTAATAATAAATGCTGATGCACAGCAAATGTGGAGAGTACTTGAAATACTTTTAGATAATATAGTTAAATACTCAAAGTCAAATACTAGAGTATATCTAAATTTAAATGAAGATTTACTTAATAAAAATATAAAAATAAGTTTAACGAATATATCAAAAGAAGAATTAAATATTGATATAAATGAATTTTTAATAAATATAAGAAAGGATACAAGTATAAGTAAAATGGGTCTTGCAATAGCATCTAATTTAATATCTATTCAAGAAGGAAATTTAGATATATTTATAGATGGAGATATGTTTAAAGTAGAGATTATATTTAAACATAAACATGAAAATAAAAGCTAGGGGGGTGATAATATGTTTGAATTTTTTCTTTATGAAAAAAATGATACGTACGCTTTATTTGAAAAAAAAGATTTGAATATAAGAAAAGAACTAGATAAAAGACTATTTATACAAAAGTTAACATGGTACTTAATACTTTTAATAAATATCTGTTGTGTATATAATATAAATTCAATAATTTTACGATTTTCCGTTAAGGGTGAATTTTTTGTGTTAGGTTTTACTATTTTAAGTAGTTTGATTTTAATTATAAACTTATTTGAAATTATAAAAAGGTCGATGTATTTATATAAAGTTAAAATTGAATTAGGTGAAGGAGAAGAAGATGGTATAAAATTTGTATATTCTAAGTTAATGTTTAAAAAATGGTATATATTTGTGTATCAATCAATAGTTTTATCATCAACAATACTTAATTTAACACAAATAATTTCACAGAAAGCTTATTTAAATATATTAATAATATTATCTTTTTTAGAGATAGGTAAACTATTATTAAAATTATTAATAAATAAATTTAGAATATTAATGATAAGGAGCTCATTAGAAAGCATAATAGAGGATAGTAAAGAAGATAAAAGTGAAGAATATTTAGAAGATGCAAAAGAAATAGAGTTTTTACTTGGAACAAGATTTGTGGTAATTACAAGGCAATTAAAAAGATTAATAGATAAATTAGAGTACACAACTAATAAAGAACAAAGTAGCATATATAGCAAATCACAATTAGTTACAAATCTATCGCATGATTTAAAAACACCTTTAACTTCAATAATGAACTCAATATACATACTAAAAAATGAAGAATTAGAAGAAGATGAAAAAATAGAGCAAATAAAAATATTGAAATCTAAGTCATATCGATTAAAAACTTTAATAGATAATCTAAACGAAGTAATAAATTGTGAAGAGGATGAAATTATTTTAAATAAAGAAGATATAAACTTATATGAATTATTAAATCAATGTGTAAATAGTTTTGAACTAAAAATTAAAGAAGCTAATCTACATCTAAGATTTAATATTGATAATAAAAATACTATTGTTTTAGTAGATAAGGATAAAATTATAAGAGTTTTTGAAAATCTACTCAGTAATATTGTAAAATACTCATTAGAAGACACAAGAGTCTATATTAATATTAAAAATGAAAAAGAGTCAACAAATATAACTTTTAAAAACATATGCAAATATGAATTAGAAGTAAGTGAAAATATATTAGGTAGTAGATTTGTAAAAGGGGATAAATCAAGAAATAGTAAAGGTTACGGCCTAGGTCTTAATATAGTTAAAAATTTAATAAGAACTCATGGAGGAAAAGTTAATATATCTAGTGAAGGAGATTTATTTAAAGTAGAATTGAATATTAAAAATAGTAAAAAACCTATAACGGAGAAATAGGTTATATAAATATATCAAGTGGCTCAATTTTTTTATAGAGCCACTTTTAATAAATTTATTTACTTTTATTATATTTAGTCTTAGAAATCATTTGAGTCATAGTACCCATAGGGCAGTACACACACCATGAACGAGGCTTAAATAAAACCATAGTTATTATACCTAATATAGTAGATGTAACCATTACACTAAAAAATCCAAATGCAAATTGAGCAATCCAAGGGCTAACCATACTAACATCAGACCAATTCCAAGGCATTTTAAAAGTCCAAAGTATAGTTAAGACTTCTTTTAGTCCATTAGTATTATTAAATACTAAATAAGTATTAAAAATCATATTTAAAAACATCGTTAAAAAGAATACTAAAAATCCATATCTAAAAGTTTTACTTCTTAAAAACTTTGGAATATCTTTATATCTCGATAATTTCATTTTATTACCCATCAAATCAAGTAATTGACTTCTTCCACAGTAATTATTGCAATAACTCTTACCTTTACCACTTATAGACATTATTAGTGGAACTATAAAACATATAATTCCTAACCATGCAAATAGTATATTAAACATACCTAAGAATAAGTAAGTAGCACTTAATATCCACATATAATCTTTAAAAGTCTTTTTTTGATTTTTCATTATTTAGATACCTCTACTTTTAGAATCTCTATCACGCTTGCTGGACATACATTGGCGCATTTTCCACACCCAACACATCTATCCGTATTTATTTTTGCAAATACACCTTGTTCTATACTTATAAGGTTTAGTGGACATACTTTTACACAAGTTCCACAGGCTACACATTGATTGCTATCTAAAATTGCTTTTTTCTTTAACATTTAAAATCCTCCTGTTTTATTATTGTATATGTATTATATGTTTTTGAAGAAATTAATTCTGTGATAAAGTCACATAAATTATAACAAGTTTAGATTTTTAAATAAATATAAAATAAAGTAAAGCGGGCATAATATAAGTTATAATAAAAGTAAGTAATATTCAAAAAATTTGCAACTTAAACTAATATATGGTATTATGGTATATAAAATAGTATATTTTGCA
>JAVXLU010000082.1:0-10319 GCA_036646635.1 Romboutsia sp. | reverse complement strand
TCATTAAATGTAAAGCATATAAATATGATATTTGTGAACCATAGTCATGTTTAATAGCTCTTAGTTCATTATTTTTTAAATTTATAGAGGAATTTAATATCTGAATCTCATAAATTTTATTTTTTAATTGAACTAAATATATAGTTGTAGCAATAATGAATGAAAATATTAAGAATATAAAGAAGTTCTTAAACATACCATTATCATTACCATATATCAACCAATTTATAGAGCTTATGTAATCACAAGCAAAGCTAACTAATAATATTATTTCAAAATAGTGATTTCTCTTTATTATTTTCAAGAAAAGATTATATAATTTGTATCTAAACTTAAATATAATATATGAGAGTATATACTGGGGAGCATAAATAAAATATAAAGTAAAAATATTAGAATTCTTTACAAATTCTAAATTTACAAGATACCCAGAGTATATAAGACTAAATAATAAAGCAGATAATTGTAATATTAAATGTAACATACTATATCCACACAAAGCATTTACTTTATTTTTATTATAAAAAATACTAATTATAGCTATATTGGCTAAATGCATAGCAAATACACACATAACACTATTTCCTATATATAAATTAATAGAGTAAATAGATATGAAGATTGAAAAATTGCATAAAATAAATTTCAAGTACACGATTTTTTTATTTGATTCTGAATTTTTGTTAATAAAATAATAAGGAATATAACTCATTAATGTAGATTGAAAAATAGTGTTTAAAAAGTTTAATATCCCCATAATGTTTTTAATCCTTTTTATAAATTATCTATTTTGTTTAATTGATTCAGGCATATCTTCTGTTCCAACATAAAACATTGATGCTGATCCTGAATTAATAATAACTGCAGATAAACAAAGCAGTAAACTCCCTAAAATTTTTTTTATGTTCATTTGTATTGTTCCCCCCTAAATTTAATATTTATTAAACATAAGACATACCTGTATAAGTATAGTCCATGTAATAATACTGCTATAAATACCCCTTTGATGTAAGAATAAAGCTATAAATGCAAGTATTATACTATTTAAAACCCCAAAAAATTTATTTTTCCTAATTAAACTATCTTTTGTAATCATCATATTTTTATTTAGTATAGGGGCTTTATGATAAATAGTAAAAATACATAAAGCATTTATTAAAATAATACTTATAAGATTTAAACTATTAAATATAGATAAATAGAGAATAATCATTAATATAATAATTGTAGCAATTAAGCATTTAAACTGACTATCTTCATGATAGCCTCCAATAAAAGGTTTTGTACACATCATTGTAATTAGAACTAGCAAACTTTCTTTAAAATATCCTACTAAATAAGATAATATTAAAACTATAACCATTTTAATTAGCTCGAAAGATAAACTAGTTAAAACATATTCTATTTCATAACGTTTGTCATCTGAGAAATTATTATATTTACAGATATTAACTGTAAATTTATTTATTGATTTTCTAATCATATTACCTATCCTAAATTGTTTTTTATAATTAAATAGTACCATAAAATTACAGGAAATGTAATTGGAAATAATAATAAAAGTAAGATAAATGCATAAACCTATCAAGAAAAAAGAAATCATGGCGTATAAGTACTAGATAATAATAGAAGTGACCCAATTTTAACTAAAATATAATCTTATTATGGTATAATTAAAGGAATAAGAATTAACAATTAACAGGAGGAATAACTTGGAATACTTAAGGATAATGATTTTATCAATGGTTCCAATAACTGAGCTTAGAGGTGCTATACCAATTGGAATAGCCTTAGACTTGCACCCAGTAGGTGTATATATAGCTAGTGTATTAGGATCAACAATAGTATCAATACCTTTGATACTTACATTTAGACATATATTGTATTTTTTTAAATCAAAGCAATTATTCTCTGGATTAGTAAAAAAAATAGATAATAAGATAAATTCTGGAATGAAAAAGATAAAGAATGTATCTGTTATAGGGATCATATTGTTTGTGGGAATACCACTTCCAACAACTGGTACATGGACAGCAGCAGCAATAGCATCTATATTAAAAATAAGGATAAAAAATGCGTTGTTTGGAATATTAATAGGAAATATGATGGCAGGTATAATAGTATCTGCTATATCACTTCATTTAATCGAAATTTAAAGAATCAAGGCGTGAATCCACTAGGTCTTTAGCCTAGTGAATGTAAGCCTTGCCGATAGGCTATTGTTTTGATACACTAGAAATACGTTTAGAACTTTCAAAACTGAATATATGGAGTTGTTGCTAGAAATGATTAGCAACGTAAAATATTCAAAGGCGAATATTTAGTAATATTTTTAGTCTTAGTATTTGGAATTGGTCAGGTTGTATGGATATACATAGATAGTAGAAATATAGGAGATAAATTTGGAATACTATGGTCAATGATTACTATTACTCCATTATTTGCACCTATTATTTTACCATTGCCAATAGTAGTATATTTATTAGTTACTAGAGAATTTTCTGAAAAATGTAATACTTGTCATAAGGCATTAAAATAAGAATGGAATTATTGTCCATATTGCAACAATGAAATTAATAGGGAGAATTTTAAAAATGAAAATAATTAAAAAATATAAAAAAGTATTTATAGGAGTATTAATAGTATCATTACTATTAACATTTATTCCATTTTTATTTGTATATACATTATCGAACATGTCTATAGGAATAAAAAAAGGCGATAGTATAAAAGTTATAGAAGAAAAAATAAATAATTATTTTGAAGGTAATGGACTTACCCAAGATATAATAAATTCAATGAGAAAAAATCCAACGGGTAATTTTAATATTTATTCACTTAATCCTAATAGTGATGATTTTAATGAAATTGAAAAAAATATGAAGATTATCTGTCCTCAAGCACTAGAACTAAATAGATTAGAAAAAGGAAAAAAATATAATATAAAAGTATACTCAGATTATTATGAAAGAGAGAAAAAGGTTAATACAGAAGAATTATTATCTAAAGATATAATAGGAACTGAAAGTATGCATATTATTTACGGAGATAAATTTATGGAGGGTGGGAGTAAAAGAGATATGAAAATACATCTAATACAAAATAAAGAAATTATTGATACTATTCAATACTACTGTCCAACAAATTATAATGAATCAGCGATAATTCAAGATGCAGATTTTAATATAAATGAAGATATTCCAATTATGTCTTTTACTAAAGGATACAAAATTAATGAAAAGTATAAAACATATTCACCAGCTTTGCATAAATCTAAGGGTAAAATAGAAAAATCAATAAAAGAAGTTTTGAGTAAAAATGAAAAGTTAGTAATACTAAGATTAGAAGTTAATGATATCTATTAAATATATTTACATATGAATAAATTTACAATTTAATTAATTGTAATAAAAAATAAGAAATGGTGTAGCCAATTAAGATGCTACACCATTTCTTATTATGTAGAGAAGGATTTAATTGATTTTATATATTTAGTTAGATTAATTTTATAAAAATGTTAGAAAATATAAAAATAATACGTATGTTTATTATGTAAGGGCTTTTACAAGGAGGTTATATAGTTGGAAGAAAAGATTATAATCAAATATATAAAAAATAAAAAGGAAGAAGGGTTAAGATTACTAATAAATAATTATGGTGACTACATAAACACCATAGTAAGAAATAACTTAAACGATTTACATTACCATCAAGGAGAATGTATAAATGATATATTACTATCTATTTGGAATAACATAGAAAATTTTGATAGTAATAAGAATACTTTAAAAAATTGGATAGGTGTTGTGTCAAAATACAGAACAATAGATTATAAAAGAAAATATCTAAAATATATAATAGAAGAAAACATACAAGAAGATATTTTAGTTGTAGATAAAAACTTATTAAAAAAAGAAATAGAAGAAGAAATAGAAGAGCTATTAAGTAATTTAAAAGAAAAAGATAAAAATCTATTTATACAGTATTACATACAAGAGTTGGATATAGAAACTATATCAAAAAATATGAAAACGAAGCCATTTAATATTTATAGTAGATTATCACGATGTAAGAAAAAATTAAGGGAACTATACAATAATAAATAAGGAGAAATTATGAAAAATAAATATAAATTATTTAATGAAATAGAGATAAAAGATGAAAATCATAAAACATATATAATATCTCAAGAAGAAAAAGAAAATTTATTTAATACATTAGTAAAAGATATTAAAATAGATAATGGAACAAATAAAAAATCATATAAAAAAATAGCTATAGCATCTGTTTTATGTTTATCAATTTCAACTATTATATTAAGTAATGATAAAGTATGGGCATTAGTTGAAAATATAGGGAAACAAATAGAAAGTTATTTAGGTAAAGAAGAAAATGAATATAAAGGGTATAAAGTAACTGTTAATCAAGTTTCAGAAGATCAAGGAATAAAGGCTAGCCTATACGAAGTATTATTAGATGATGGAAATATATTATTAAATATGAACTTAGATAGTTCTAAGTTTGATGAAGGTAAATTAAAAAACACCTTATTTTCAAAGAAAAGTTATTACTTAAGAACTGCAACTGTCTATATGGATGGGAAAAAATTTGTAGAAACAGGTGGTGCTACAAGATATGAGGTAGAGAAAAATAAAAAACAAGATTTTCTAACATCTTTAGTTTTAGATAGAATGGATACAACTAATGACGGAATTGCTGATATAACTGATTATAAAATACTTGATAATATAGATCCCAATAAGGATTATAATATAAAAGTAGTATTTGATGAAGTTGGAGTAAGGAAATCAGGATTTATACAAAAAATTATAGATGATGAATTTGAGTCTATAAGAGGAAATTGGGAATTTGAATTTAAAGTTAATGGTAAAAAAATTATAGGAGAAACAAAAATTTATAATATAAATGAAGAAATCATAATAGAAGATGATGATTTTAAAGCTGTAATTGATATTAAACAATTAAGAATATCACCTATTTCTATAAAATTAACATATACAACAAAAATGGGTAAAGGATATGAATTTGAAAATAGGAATGTATTTATTGATTTATTAGATCAAAATGAAAAGCATATAACCGGTGGTGGATCAGGTGGTGGAAATAAAAATCAAACTTATATGGAAATGAGTATAGAATCAAATTTAGAAAATATGGAAGACTTAAAAAGTATAAAAATTTTGCCATATCAAGATTATAGAGAAAAGAATTCAAATAATCCGAAGTATCAGCACAGAATAGATTATAATGATAATTCAATAACTATAGATTTATTAAAATAACTTAAAGTTAAGTACTATATATAAAAGAAAAGATGATATTAAAAGATAGTAAGAAAGAGGTATTTATATGATTAATCAATATATTTCAGATGGGATATGGATATTAACAGGTAGTATAATTGTTGGATTGATAATATATTCAATAATTTTAGGTATATTATGGATTACTAAAAAAAGAAGAATATTTAAAATAAGACAAAATATATCTGAAGCTATGTTAGTTATATATATAATAACGATATTCAAAATAACAGGAATAGTAGGAATTAAGTTTTATTTTTTTGATGTTATGAATGGTATGTATAATATTAATCTTATTCCTTTTAAAGATGCGTCTATTATAATGATTGTATTAAATTTTTTACTATTTTTACCTTATGGAGTTTTATTACCATGCGTGTTTAAAAAATTAAGAATTAATCCAAAAAAAGTATTGCTTATAGGATTTATTACTAGCTTCAGCATCGAATTACTACAATTATTTGGAGGTAGATTCACAGAAATTGATGATATTTTAGCAAACTCACTAGGAACCGTTGCAGGATTTATAATTTTTTCTTATGCAACTAGAATTATATTTAAAAAGTAAATTTATTATTTATTACAAAGTTAGCTATTTATAATAAAATAAATATCATGAGATAAAACTTTTCTTGAAGTTCTACTTATAAATCCTAGCATAGATTTTTAGGTATAATATCCATTAAGCTCCAACATATAGTAACACTCATTCAGATTAATGCTAATAATATTAGGGTGCTATATTTGTTGGAGTTTTATTATTGTAAAAATTTAACTAGGACAACGAGTTAAATTAAGTGTAATATAGTAGTAAATCTATTTTTTACCGAAACCTTCACCTAAAACTTCATGAGCATTATTTATAATAATAAATGCCCTAGGATCAATTTCATTTACCATTTTTTTTAGATGGACTTCTTCACGTTTAGAGGCAACTACTAATATTACATCTTTTTTAGTATTAGTATATCCACCCCTACCTTCTAAAAAAGTAACCCCTCTTTCTAATGTATCCATAATAGATTTAGATAAATCATTAGATTTATCAGTAATGATAATAAAAGATTTAGAAAAATCAAATCCTTCAACAATTATATCTGAAATCTTTACTGAAATATATAAAGAAATTGCTGCGTATAAACCTGTTTCAATATTTTTAGATACAATGCATGCTAAAATAATCACTATACCATCAATTATAAACATAAATATAGATATAGAAATAAATGGGAAAATCTTGTTTAGAATAAGAGAAGCAAGTTCCGTACCTCCCGTAGATGCATCTATTTTAAATAACATTCCAAGGCTTATGCCAAGGACTATTCCACCAGCGATAGATGATAGTAATATATCATCAGTTGTATGGTAAGTAGCAAGTGGTTGTGTTATTCCTAAAAACATAGTAAGTAAAATAATTCCAATTAAAGTTTTTAGGGCATTTTTCTTTCCAAGAATCTTAAAACCAAATATAAACAGTGGTATATTAAATACCAAGTTTATAAACCAAAGAGGTGTATTAAAAAGGCTTTTTAGCACAATTGCAAGACCTGTAAGTCCACCTGAAGCTATTGTATATGGCTCTAAAAACATATTAAGTCCAACAGACATTATAAAACATCCTAGTGATAAGATAATAAATTCAAAACTATATGAAAAATATTTGTTTTTTATAATAATAAAGACCCCCTATAAATTTGAAAATGTATTAGATTATTAATTAAAGAGAAAAGCAGAACACTTCTATATAATAATATATTTTTAAAAGTAGAAAATAATACTTTAAATTAATATATTTAATATTAAAGAATAGGAATAGAGGCAAGAATTAGATTACTAGATAGAGAAATATGGTATAATATTAAAAAATTGTAATATAGAAGATGTCTAAGGGGGATATATGTTAGAAATTATAGGAATGTGTGTAGAAGATGCTAAAGTAATAGAATCTTGTGGTGGAGATAGAATAGAACTTGTGAGTGCATTAACTGAAGGTGGAGTTACACCTAGTTTTGGTCTTATAGAAAGTGTAGTAAATAGTGTGAATATACCTGTAAATGTTATGATAAGACATCATGCAAAGAGCTTTGTTTATAGTAATGAAGATATAGCTATAATGGAAAAAGATATAGAGATAGCTAAAAGTATTGGAGTAAATGGAGTTGTATTTGGAATGTTAGATATTAATAATAATATTGATGAAGACAGTTTAAAGATACTTCTAAATAAATGTGATGGATTAGATGTTACTTTCCATAAAGCAATAGATGAGACAAATTGTTTAGAAAGCATCGAAATAATAAAGAAGTATAAAAATATAACCAATATATTAACAGCAGGCGGAATGGGTAATATAAAAGATAACATAGATGTTATAAAATCAATGATTAATAATTATAAGGGGATAAATATTCTTTTAGGTGGTGGACTTAATTTTGATAATATAGAAGAAATTAAAAATTTAACTAAAGCAACTGATTTTCATTTTGGGACGGCAGTAAGAGTTGATAAAAATCCATTCGGGGAAATTGATGAAGTTAAACTTAGAAAATTAGTTAACATAATACATAAGTAAAGATAAAGTGTATAATCATACATTAAATATAATAAAAATTCTAAATAATTAAAGCATAATCTCTGCATTTTACAGATATTATGCTTTTGAAATATATAGTTATAATTATCATTTTACAAAAACTTTACAAGTTCAATAAATTGTCGAAATAATTTATTATTATAATAATTTTATAATAATAAATTGAAAATTTTAAAAACATATAAATTAACAAAGAGGATAATATAATTAATATGTTGATTTTTAGATGATACTTAAAATAAAAATGATATAGATAAATAGGAGATAATAACTATGTGTGGATTTGTAGGATTTTTAGACAAGACTTTAAATAAAAAAGAAATACTTAATAATATGCTTGAGACTATAATTCATAGAGGACCTGATCAAACCGGTGAATTTATAAATGATAAGATAGCCCTAGGATTTAGAAGATTAAGTATAATAGGTATAAACAATGGACTTCAACCATTATTTAACGAAGATAATAGTTTAGCATTAGTATTTAATGGTGAAATATATAACTATAAAGAATTAAGATACGAACTAATAAATAAAGGTCATATTTTTAAAACGAATACAGATAGTGAAGTGCTAGTTCATTGCTATGAAGAATTTGGTGAAGGTATGGTTAATAAATTAAGAGGAATGTTTTCTTTTGTAATATATGATACTGTTAATAATAATATATTTGCAGCAAGAGACCATTTTGGTATTAAGCCATTTTATTACTATGAAACTGAGGATGATGGATTAATATTTGGTTCAGAAATAAAAAGTTTTTTGAAACATCCTAATTTCAAAAAAGAAATTAATAAAGAAGCTTTAAAGCCTTATTTAACATTCCAATATTCTGTGTTAGAAGAAACATTTTTCAAAGGTGTATTTAAATTACAGCCAGGTAATTTCCTTACATTTAAGGATGGAGTATTATCAACTACTCAATACTGGGATATAGATTTTAATCAAAAAAATATATCACTAGAACAAAGTGTAAATAATATAGAAAAAGCTATAAAAGACTCAGTTGATGTTCACAAAGATAGTGAAGTACCTGTTGGTGCATTTTTATCGGGTGGTGTAGATTCTAGTTATATAGTTGCAAACTTATTGCCTGAAAAATCATTTTCAGTAGGATTTGAACAAGATGCTTTTAATGAAGCAAATCTTGCAAAAGAACTATCAGATTCTTTAAATATAGAAAATATACAAAAGATAATAACGGCTGATGAATGTTTTGAAAACTTATCAAGTATACAGTATTATATGGATGAACCACAATCTAATCCATCGTCTCTACCATTATATTTTTTATCTAAGTTAGCAAGAGAACATGTGACTGTTGTATTATCAGGAGAAGGTGCTGATGAAATTTTTGGTGGATATGAATGGTATTATGATGATGATACTATGAAAAAGTATAAAAAAATACCTTCTATATTTAGAAAAACGGCAGCTAGTATAGCCAAGAAACTTCCTTATTTTAAAGGAAGAACTACAATTATAAAGGGCGGTACTAAAGTAGAAGATTATTTTGTGGGACAGGCATTAATATTTGAAGAAGATGAAGCAAGTAAAATACTAAAGGAAAAATATACAAAATCAAAATCAGTAAAAGAAATAACATCCCCTATATATAATAAAGTTAAAAATCAAGATGACGTAACGAAAAAACAGTATTTAGATTTAAAACTTTGGTTACAAGGAGACATATTATTAAAAGCAGATAAAATGAGTATGGCTCACTCTTTAGAATTAAGAGTTCCATTTTTAGATAAAGAAGTTATGAAAGTTGGAGAATCAATACCTACAATATACAAGGTTAGTAATAAAACTACTAAATTAGCATTAAGAGAAGCAGCGAGAAAAAATCTTCCAGAAGAATGGGCTAAACGTGATAAAAAAGGATTCCCTGTTCCTATAAGATTATGGTTAAAAGAAGAAAAATATTATAATATGGTAAAAGAAGCATTTTGTAGTGATTATGCATCTGAATTTTTCAATAAATCAGATTTAATAAATTTACTTGATAATCATTATAACGGAAAAACAAATAATGCTAGAAAAATATATACAATATATGTATTTTTAGTATGGTATAAGAAATTTTTTATTGATGAAATATAAAAAATTCTAATGAAGGAACATTAATAATGAAATTTTGGCAAAAAATATTTATATATTCAGTAATTTTATGTATCATTGTTTTTAACAGTGCATCTATTTTTATAATTGAAGGTATGCATAAAGAAAATATAGATAATCAGATATTTTCAACTATGAATGAATATGAAAATATATTATCAGGAATATATTTTAACTTTGATTCATCTAATAATGTTAGTTTATTAGATGAATCAAATATAAATAATTGGTTATCCGTTGCAATAAAAGGTTATATAAATACAGATAATAGTAACTTA
>JAVXLU010000081.1:0-10406 GCA_036646635.1 Romboutsia sp. | reverse complement strand
TAATGCTGCTTGTACACATTCCATTAAAGAGACATTCACTTTTTTAGGAGTTCTCACTCTTTGTCGTTTAGTTTCAACATACTTATCTGCAACAATTTTTAAAGAGTAAAATGAATTATATCCTTTATATTTATGGCACCCTTTAATTACTATTCCTTCTCCATTATTCAATTCTTTTGTTGTATTTGACTTTCCTACGAAACTCTTTAAATGTTCGTAAGATATGTATTGTCCATAATAAAATTGTTCAGGTGTTCTAATTCCTAATCTCTCAGCTTCTTTAAAAACTTCCCTATCTTGAAGATATATTTCTTTATTCTTATCCCATATTGCAAATAAATAAAATTTATTATATAACTCTTCTTTATACTTTACTTTATGGGAACATAACCATTCTCCATAATATAAATAGCCTTCTTGTAGTTTATCTTTTATTGGTACAATATTTCTTTCGACATATTGGTAAAATCCTCTAAGATTATTATCAATATATAATTTTTCTCTTCTCGAATAACAAGATATTCCAATTTCCTCCTTTTCATCTAACTCGAAATAAGTATTACTTCCATCAATCTTTTCTGTAATTGATATAATATCCCCCTTCTCAAAAATAGTCGAAGGTGAACTACCATAAACCGTAGTACTTCTATACTTTTTCATTTAACATTCTCCTATTCTATGTATTTATTATTTTTTCAATTCTCATTAAAAGAGAAATTTTAATTATATTTTAATATTTATTTTATTTTAACTAATCAACTACCTCTGTATAAAATATATCTATTTCCCTATCTTCTAAATCACTCTTAAATAATTTTAATATAAAATCATCTGTATATTCGCATCTTAATAATTCTTTTCCTATACATGTGCTGTATACACCCTCCATGTTTTCTATATCCTGATAACAATATTCCTCTCCACTTTCAGCTATATACCATATACCTTCACCTTGAACTAATTCTTTATTACAATAATGACATTTACTCATTATATACCCCTTTCTATTGATATAATTGTATATCGTATCCATCGCCAACAATTGATACATCAGCAACACAGTCTCTATGCTCTAATTCATTTAATATTGATTTTTTTATATATGTATTATCTGTTTTATAATCTATTATGTATTGTTTTTCATAAGGTGATTGTTCTTTCACAATTTTTATTAGGTCATCAGTAACTTCTCTAATCCTAAGCATATTATTTCTTATATCTTCTATTACTTTATTATTATCATTAATTTTCATATCTGTTGAATATGGTGGTATACCACTTTTCACCCATTTTCCAGTAGCGTTATCTTTTTTTCTCCACACTAAATCTTTTTCTTTGGGATAATTAATTGTTAACTCAATTAAAGATTCCTTTAATAGCTTTTTCTTTTCTTTTTTATTACATAAGAATAATAAGTATTTAAATTGCCTTCCTCTATAATGTTCTATTCCACAAATATTCATTTGTTCTAACGTAGGTCTAATGGTTTTTCTTTTATCATTTAAACTTCCAAAAATAGTTCTTGTTTGTCTAGGATGTATTTTTACCCCATCTTTTAAATATATGTCTGTTTCAGAATATCCAGCATATAAAAAGTTAGATGCTTGATAAACATATCCAGCTTTGCCTAACATTCCATCTGCCCAAGTAAATAGAATCTTAATTTCTTTATAGTTTAATTTTATATACTTAACTAATTGCGATAACATTTGTGATTCTGAATTTCTTGGCATTTCTTCTGTCATACACATTCTTCCTATTTCAAAATAATCCTTAGTATCTAGTGATGGAAAAATCTTTTGTATAGTGTGTTTTGGTCTTGTCCCCCACCCTAAAGTAACTACTCCTACTAACTCATTATTTAAATAAAATCCAATAAAGTGCTTATTTATTTTAGGTAGTGTATTTGAATAATGATACTTTTGTATCATTGCTAAAGATTCTTCTTTTGTTATTTCTTTTATTAAATACAATATTATTCTACCTCCTGTAATCTATTTTTAATAATTTCAACATTTTTTGGCTCAAGTTCAATTAATATACTATCTCTATTTGTATTTAGTGCAGCTAATCCCACTGCCCCCGCTCCTGCAAATTGGTCTAATATAATTTCATTTTCTTTAGTTACATAAGGAATTACTTTCTCCCATAATGCGACTGGCTTCTCTGACTGATGTAATTTCCGTCTTACAGGCACAGCTTGTATATCGAATTGAGTTGGTAACATTTTGCTAGTTCCACTCATAAAATATTCCTCACCAGTTGCTTTAGTCTTTTTTATATCTGGTCTTAAACATCTTGCTTTTCCTTTACTAAAAATCATTAATTCTTCACTATTTTTAGCTTTTCTTCCAGTGTTACTTACAAATGTACCTTTCTTCCACGTAACTTTTGCATAATATTTAAAACCTTCTTCTTCTGCCATGATTTTTAATTTATATAAATATCTATAATTATTTTCATTTTCTGCTGGTATCAACTCAATTAAAAAGCATCCTGATTTTAAAACTCTATATTTTTCTTTAAAATCTTTATTTGTATATGTAAAGCAATTATATGTATCAGTAAATTTTCTTCCCCCTCCTATATTGGATTTTTTATCATCCCAAGGATGGTCTGTCATAATACAGTCTATACTCTCATCTTTTAAAAAACTTAAATCTCTACCATCTCCTTCAATAACTATGCACTCTGAATCCTTATCAATAGCTCTATAAATTCCCCTATTTATTTTTTTAAATTTGATACCTAAATTATCATATATCCTCCCTCTAATTGTTGTCTTAGGTTTCTCTGGTATAGCTTTATAAACTTCTTCTAAAGTAAAATCTTTTCCTAGAAATAAGTTCATTATAGAATTTCCTAATGTCATTTCAATCCTCCTCTTGTTATTAGAATTTTAATATTTATTCTAGTATTACGTTTTTGCTAAATCTATTTAATATCTCATAGCTCTCCTTTAGACCTGCTCTATCATCTAGTAAGATATTATAGTATAATTTACCACCTTTAGGAACATTAATATCTTTTATGTTTTCATTAATTGTGTCAAATGGTATTTGGTTTTCCTTTAAATATCTCTTAATTTCTGGGTATCTTTCCTTTTTAGAAGCAGTATATATAATTATATATACATGCTCCTTTAACCCCCTAAGTAATCCTATTACATCATCATAGCTTCTTCCCTTATTGTGAAAATCATATAATGTATCATCAAAATCCACAGCAACAATTAATTTTCCATGTTTATTGTATTCGCTCTTTAATCTTTCATAAACATTATCACTATTTAAAAAATAATCCATGTTAAATATCCTCTAATCCATAGACTTTTAGAAAACCATTGTAAAACTCACCCTTTGGGAAGCAAGTATTAGTCGATACTATTTGGTCTATTCCTTTTTCTTTTAACAATTCTATGCCAAATGGTAATATAGCATGTGCAACAAGCAAAATAATCTTACAATTTGGATATTTATTCTTTAACAATTCAGCTGCATTGGCAAAAGTTCTTCCCCCATCACATATATCATCCACTATTACTAAACTACCACCATCTTTTATTTCATCTGAAATATCACTCAGCTCTGTATAAACTTGCCCATCAATTCGTTTTTTATTTAAGCATATGTGGGTTTTTATTCCCAATTCTTCATTTCTTGATTTTGCACCTTTGTCGGGTGCTACTACAAAGTACTCATCATCAACTTTATTTAACAGATTAGATAGTATGCTTATTGGTTCTAAACCTTCAAGAGATGTTTTATTGTGTACATCAATTATAGTTATGTTATTAAGTAACATCCTAGTAGCATTTAATAATCCATTTAATAATTCAGGTTCTTTATCTGTTTCTCTTTCTTGTCTTGAATATGAAAAATATCCAATTAATGATCCTACAAGTTTAATATTCCTCTTTTCCATAAATCTTTTACAAACGTAAGCTTTTTCTAATGTTTCAAAAGTTAAATATGGTATATATAAGCTGCAAATCCCACCTATATTATCAGGTATACTAGCCAGTTTATATTCTCCACCTCCCCATCTATCAAGTTTTATTGGTATAAGTTCATCACTAACATGATTTAATATAAATATTGATTCTCTGTATTCTTTACTAGTCATACTATCTACACTCCTCTAAATATCTATCTTTAACTTCTTTCCATGTATAATCTTTAATTAATTCACCATCCTTAAAAACGGTTACTAATTCGTCTGTACCTATTTGTGGTGATACAGTTTTATATATCCCATTATCTTTTATCACCTCAATAAAACCGCAATAAGACTTTTTCTTTTTATCAGTTACTGGATCTTTCATAATTGGAATCCAGTCCCCGCCTTTTCTCTTTACACAAGTCGCCTTAAATGCTGCACCAAGCGTATCTCTAGTATGATTTCTTAGTATACCTCCAACACCAATTACTAAACATTCTGCTGAGTAACCTAATCTTTCTAATAACTCTAATGTTTTTTCATACCTTTCAATATACATTCCATCCCCATAAATTAATCCTACTTTAGAATTTAATACTTTATATCCCTTAGAGTTAACAGTATGTCCGAAAACTTTATCTAAGGCTCTTATCCCACCTAACTCTTTAGAATTATAGTTATTTAAATCATCAATAGGTTCTTGAATAGTACCACAGATTATTTCAATTGGATTACCACTATCAGGTCTGAATACTGTTTTTCCATTTCTTGAAAGTATTTTATCTTTTAACTTTACTGTGAAATTATCCATAACGTTATACCAGTCATATGTATCAGATACAATACTTACTATTCCATCAGGATATGAATCTAACATATGCTTAAAAGCCTGCAGCTCATCTTCTTTGCCGTATGAACACATTATTGAATGTTCACTAGCTGGAACAGATGAAATAATCATTCCTTCTGCATTATAATACTTTCTTAATAAAGGTATTGATACTATAGTATCAGAACCATTAAAGTTTAATGCATGTGCCATCCCTGTAAATGCAGCTCCTTCAGGAGTCATACATCCTCTTGATCCAAAATCATGTACTGCAAATGGTTTTAAAAAGTCATTATCAGATGTTTTTTCATAATAGAAATCAACTAACCTTTTATATTCTAATGAACAACTAGCTGTTGCTAATGCACTCCACCATTTTAATAACAATGTTTCAAAGAAGCCTACAACCCAATGGTATCCTTCTATTGTATTTCTAACTGTGCATATTGCGTTAGGTAAATCCACAATTGTACCTTCTGGCAATGCTTTTATTTCTAGTGGTATATATCCTAATTTAACAAGATCATTAAGTTTATCTTCTGTACCAGGATGATACACTCCCATTATTTTTAATTCTTCAATTAGTTGGTCTACATCGTTTTTCTCAATCTTTTCTGTTAAATATTCCTTAATTAGATATTGCAATCCTACGATTGGAGTTTTCTCAAAATATTTATTGCTTCTTAATTGCATTACTGAGTATATATACTCCGTATCTGATGGATATTGACTCATATGTCCTACTTTATAAGCATCTAAATCCCATATACAACTTCTATTATTAAAATTCTTATTCATTAAATTCACTCTTTTCTTTTTAATATTTATTCTATTTAACTATCATTTCTAATCTAAAATCTTGTTCTGCTTTTGGATATTTTTCTTTATCAACTTTACTTGCAAACATTCCTATCGGTCTAGCATATACATTACAATCTCCATATAGAGCCTTGTATATTACTAACTCTTCTCCAGTTTCAGTATGCTTGGCAAAATCTACTATAATGTATTCTTTTCCTTTGAAGTGTCTAACCATTTTACCCTTCCATGATTTAATTTCATTAATTCTCTCTTGCATATCTTCTACTTCTATATGTACGTTACCATCGTATACTATATTTACTACCTCATCTGTTGCCATACCATCAAAAATAAATACTTTGATATATCCGTTTCCTAGCGCTTGAGCACATAAAAAATTATCTATATTCATTATTTCCCTTATTTTATTAATGATTTTTTTATAAGTTTTCTTTGACTCTTTACCTGATAATTTTTTACAACTTTGAAGTTGCGCCTCAATATCCTTTTCCTCTATTATTCCTACTTCTATTAATTCATATTTTTTCATAATCTCACTTCTCCTTAGTTTTGTTTCTATCAACATTTCCCCTGCTGACATTTATTATTATAATACTATATATTTTATTTGTCAATCATATTTTATAATTTATTTTATATTAAAAGCAGTGTTATTACTGCCCCTTTAAATAACATATGCTTTCTTTTCAATTTCTATTGATTTTTCTATAAATGAAATTATTTTATCAACTGGTTTATTGTCATTTACTACATAAAACCTTATATAATTTGAACTGTCCCCAATAATTCCAATGGGTATTGTGCAATGTTCCTGCTCTATATATGTTATATTATTTTCAATTAAGAAAACTTTATCTACTATATCGTTTATTTTAATCAAATCAAATTTCTTAAATATTCTTTGATCACACTTATACTCAATTACTTTATTTATACTTCCATTTAAATTTCTTTTATATTCTAATTTCAACACTTTAATTTTATCCATATATTATCTTTACCACCCTTTATATTTTTACATTATATAAATTAGAACATAAGTTCGTAAGTAAATCAATATAAATTAATTTAAAATCGTAGTTTTAATCGATTTTCTATAAAATAAAAAAGACCCTATACGGTCTTTAACTTTTGTTCATTGATATAGATAATCCTGCAATTATTATAGCTATAATCCCCAAAATATAATTTCTATAAGATACTGCATAAAACATTAAAGCAAGAGCTATTAATATCCTTATTATTGATATAATTATAGTTTTTTTATTTGAAAGTGTGAAATTCTTTAAACTCATGTTGCACCTCATAGCTTATATTTTATAAATTTATATGTAATATTGTATACAAACTTATTTGTTTAGTCTATAATATAAGTAAAGGAAGGGATTGAATGATCTATTCTCTTCTTGATAAAATTAAAAAATGTATATTTTGATATTCAATGCTTAGATTGGCCTTTAAGCATTGTTTTTTTTATTCTTTTTATTATCTGAAGCTCTATATTTAAACTTAAAAATTTTAAAGAATTCAATTTCTATATCTATATTTTCTTTGTTTTTGCTAATCAGGATTATTATAACTACAAAAATCATTATTGTAGCAGCGAATATAAATCCTTTTATGTTAAATAAATTTAACACGTTAACTAATTTCTCATCCATCGTTTTCTCCTCTCTTTTATTTTTACCATTCAATCCCCATAATATCAAGAAGAGAGAGGAACTATAGACGAGTTTAATAGATATATAATACACATATAAATTTTAAACCTTTACTAATTAATATTATACCATAATTATCCTGTGAATCATAATATCTATACGAAAATAATTAATTTAACTTATATTAAATACATATGCACTTGAACATATTTAATATAAGTTTAAAGTAAAATAACACCACAAAAAAAGACCGATGTAGTTATTCATCAGTCTTTTATATTTAAGATAATTTGTTAGTGCATAACTTAATTAAATCACTTCTATTATTCAAAGTAGGAACTTTTAGCACCTTTTCTAAGCAGTAATTTAAATATTCGCCTATTTCTTTACCTTCTTTAACTCCTAAATCTATCAAATCTCTTCCACTTATAGCTAAATCTTTAATAGTAAAACATTCTTGTTGCTCTATAACGTCATCCAACCTAATCCTAATATCAGTTAGTTCGTCTAATCTAGATCCAATATATTCTCTATTCTGAGCAAGTATATCTGCACATTTTACTTTTAATAGGTCTCTAAAATTATTTTCGCCCATTTCATTTAACAACCTTCTAATAGATTTCTTTTTTCCTATCTGTCTATCATGATATTTAATAAGTATAGTTACTTTATTTATTGTTTCATTATCATACTTTAATCTTTTTAATATGTCTCTTGCTTTTTCACTAGATAATTCAGCATGTCCATAAAAGTGACCTATTTCATTCTCATCTATAGTCTTACACTGTGGCTTACAGATATCATGCAACAACATAGTTAACTTTAAATGTGGCTCTTTATTTATAAAATGAACTGTATTTATTATATGTCTATATACATCGTAACAATGATATGGATTATCTTGATTAAAATCTAAACACTTATATAATTCTGGTAATACATATTTTAATAGTCCTAATGATACCAAATCATCTATTTTATAAGCGTCAGACATTATTATATTCTCTAACTCGCATCTGATTCTCTCTACAGATATGTACTTTATTTTGTCGCTAAATTTTCTTATGGATTTTCTAGTTTCTTTATCTATTCTAAATCCTAATTGAGCTGAAAATCTAACTGCTCTTAACATTCTTAATGCATCTTCATTAAATCTTTTATCAGGATTTCCAACCGCTCTAATGAATTTGTTTAAAATATCCATATACCCATTGAAAGGATCTATTAACCCTTCCTCACTATTATAAGCCATTGCATTTATTGTAAAATCTCTCCTAGATAAATCTTTTCTTATATCACTTATAAATTCAACTTTATTTGGATATCTATTGTCATCATAACCATCTTCTATTCTAAAGGTCGTTACTTCATACCCCTCGTTTTCTATCATAACTGTAACTGTCCCATGTTTAATGCCTGTAGGTATTGTTTTATTAAATAATTTTATTACTTCGTCTGGCATTGCATTAGTACAGATATCCCAATCTTTAGGTTTTCTCCCTAAAATACTATCTCTCACGCAGCCACCTACAATATAAGATTTATGCCCACTATCTTTTAATTTATTTAATATAAAAATTACATCTTTAGGCATATTAATACTTAAACTCTTATTCACTTAGAATCACTTCCTTATTTATTCTCATAACTAATACTTCTATTTTTTTATAATTTGGTTTACTTGGTAACTTTGTATTAGTAGCTGCAACTTGAAGTTTCACTTCATAGTCTTTTGCCATTTTAAATATTTCTTCATAAGTATATTTCCCATTTCTAATATTTAATAGAAGTTCCTTATCCTTATCTCTATAAGTGTATTTATACCTTTACCATCCAATATGTCTATAACCATTAAATAAAGTCTTATAAGGTGCATTGCGTGTTTTAAATTTTTCTTTTCTCTATCAGGCTCATTTCTTTTAAGTGAATTCTCTAATCTTCTCATTTGCTGATTAGCATATCCACCAAAACTAGCTATACATTTCTTTGATAAAAATAAATCTATATTAGCTTTTAATAGTTCTCCATATTCATTACATATTAATATATGCTCATCTTTAGTTCCCAAAATTTCGATGGTATTAGGATTACAATTAATTAACAGTTTAATTATTTTTCTTAAACCATATATTACCGTATCCGTCATTTTGTCTTCAAACTGTTCAAATGCTGATAGTCCTATAATTTCCTCTGGTCTTTCTATTGCTATTCCTCTAATATCTAAATCGCTACCTTCAATATTAGTTCCATAAGCATGAGATCCTCCTAATGTTAGCAATATAACATTATCTCCTAAGTGTTCATTTTCTCTTAGGAAGTTATATTCTTTTGTTCTTAATAATTCTTCTATTTTATCCACTTTTATTCCTCCTTATTATTTTTAGGTAGATATACATTCCTTAATGCATCTATATTTATAGTATATGTTTCCTTTATTTCTCTTCCTCTTGGCTTTAAAGAATATGAAATGTTAAAATTTAACTCCTTTATCTTTTTAGAACATTCAGATGTATCGAAAAGATATGAATCATATACTTGACCAAGTGTAAAAACTGGTATTATATTATCAAATATACGTATTTTATCTTTTAATTTTCCATTGATAACTTTATCATATTCTTTTAATTCTATTTTAAAATTATATAAATTATATCCAGAAATATTTTCTATAATTAAATTACGATGTCCACACCTTACATCATCGTATATTCTATTTATATTAAATTTCACTTTTGGTTTTTTTGCTGCTTTATTTGTTTTATAACTAAAATATAGTCCAGTTAAACCACTAATTGCACCTATAGTTCCACCAACAGCACCTATTAAATTACTTATTTCTGATACTTGCATTAATATTACCTCTTATTCCTTATAATCATCATAAATTCTTAGAACTCTCACATTTTCATGGAACTCAAATCCTGAGTCATAATATTGATCTTCCAATATTATATCCTTTTTAAGCACATCTCTTAATTTGACTAACTCACCTAAGTCTTTTAATGTTATTATATGTTTTTCTAGTTCGTACTCATCATTAAAACTATCTAACACCTTTGATTTATTGGCTGTTATATTGAATTCACCTAATTCTTCTAAATATGGTTTAATCTTTTCTTGATATGCTACACTAATTAATATAAACTCCATATTTA
>JAVXLU010000080.1:0-10493 GCA_036646635.1 Romboutsia sp. | reverse complement strand
TCACGAGATTCTTTATATATCATCTTTTCAGTAGGAAAGTACACAGATGTTCCCCAAAATTCTTCAAATAATAACTTTGCTCTTTCAATTCCAAGCTCTCTAGCTATATTTGCAAATTGTGGAGGTAAATCACCTATTTTTAAATCCATAAAATATCCTCCTATTAATATATTACTTTATATGGATATTCTACAAATATTATAAATTTCCTACTAAATAATCTACTTATCTATTCTCTTTTATATCAAATATACTGTAGGTAGTTATTACTACTTATCTACTCTATAATAATATCATTTTTTAATAAAAGAGCTTTATCTGTTCTTTCCCATGGTAAATCTATGTCAGTTCTTCCAAAATGACCATAAGCAGCCACCTGTTTATATATCGGCTTTCTTAATCCTAAATCCCTTATAATAGCTCCAGGTCTTAAATCAAAGTACTTATTAACTAACTCTACTAATACTTCTTCTGAAACTTTTCCTGTTCCAAAAGTATCTATAAATATTGATAGTGGCCTAGCGATACCTATTGCATAAGCTAATTCTATTTCACATTTATCTGCGAGTCCTGAAGCAACTATGTTTTTAGCTACATATCTAGCAGCATATGCAGCAGATCTATCAACTTTAGTAGGATCTTTTCCTGAGAATGCTCCTCCCCCATGTCTAGAGTATCCACCATAAGTATCTATTATTATTTTTCTTCCTGTAAGACCTGTATCTCCTTGAGGTCCTCCTATAACGAATCTACCTGTAGGGTTGATATATATTGTCGTTTCTTCATCAAGTAGTTCAGCAGGTATAACAGATTTTATAACATGTTCTATTAAATCTTTTCTTATTGTTTCATTATCAACTTCTTCTCCATGCTGAGTTGATATAAGTATTGTATGTACTCTAACAACCTTATTTTCATCATATTCAACTGTAACTTGAGTTTTTCCATCTGGTCTTAAGTAATTTAATAATCCTGATTTTCTTACTTCTGTTAGTCGTCTTGATAACTTATGAGCTAATGATATCGGTAAAGGCATTAATTTTTCTGTCTCGTTACAAGCAAAACCAAACATTATACCTTGGTCTCCTGCTCCTATATTTTCTATTTCATCTTCTGTTACTTCACCAGATTTATTTTCTAATGCTTCATCAACACCCATTGCAATATCTCCTGATTGCTCATCTATAGAGGTTATAACTGAACAAGTATCACAGTCAAATCCATACTTAGCTCTATCATATCCGATTTCTTTAATTGTTTTTCTAACTAATTTAGGTATATCTACATAAGTATTTGTACTTATCTCTCCTGCAACTAATACTAATCCAGTTGTAACTGTTGTTTCACAAGCTACTCTTGATAAAGGGTCTTTTTCCAATAATGCATCTAATATTGAATCTGATATTTGGTCACATATTTTGTCTGGATGTCCCTCTGTCACTGATTCTGATGTAAATAAATGTCTTGACATTTTATATTTCCCCCTAATATTTTAATCTTTCCTTAAATCATATATAACTATAATGTAATACCCTTATCTTTTCCTTTCTACAATTCGGTACAAATATGACTTATTTGGGTACAAGTGGTATACATATCTTTATAATAGATATATTTTTACTACGATATATAACTAATTCACCACTATATTTATACATAGGCTTATTTGATAGTTAAAATTTAGGATTGTCTTTATGCTCTTTTAATGATTTATAATTTATTGTCTATTTTAATCCCCTTGATAACTTCTTATTTGATACAAATAAGATGAACAAAGTCGATATAAAACATACTATGAATGCCATTAATATAACTAATATATACATTGGAATAATCTCACCAAATATAGTATAAATTTCAGGATGGATATAATAACTATTGAAATTAGTCATACTATATGGCAGGAAATTCTTAAAATAATGATTAAACTCAAAATTATTATTAGGTAACATCGGCATTATGACTAAAATAAACGCTACAACTACTGCTGATGATAGAATTTGCTCTAATATTGATGTTACTAAAAGTGTTATAGATACTAAAAATAACATTGCCATAAAACCTACAAAAACATTTATCAAATACTGCTGAAAATAAGTTAAGTTATATGGACAGAATAAGTATTTTACACTACTTTGAATAGGTAAATTTACACCTTTGAAACCCAATATCATAAGCTTTGAAATAGAAAATATTCCTATAGCAGTTATATAAATTATTGTTCCTACACCAAATCCTGTTATAACTTTAGCTTTAACTAAGTCCTTTTTACCATACTTAGTTGCAGTATATAGTTGTTTCATTCTTATCTTAGGATCTTCCCCAAATATTGACAAAATGATAAAGGGTACTATAAATATAATAATTGTAGTAAAATCTATCATATCATTATTTAAATTCTTCCAACCTTCTGCATATCCAATCTCAATAGGTTTTCTAAGTTCTTTTGAATTAGATACTACTTTTTCTATATCTTCTATCATAGCAGTTCCACCAAGGTTTACTCCTACATTTACCATTCTTTGATTATAAAAATCATCAATATCTTTATCTGTCAAATCCTCTATTTTTTTTTCATAATTTGATGCAACAAGCGTGACTAAATTTGAATTATATAAAAATTTACTTTTATCTTTTCTATCTACAACCTCCCTTATTGTTTTCTCATTTAGCAATTTATTATGTTTATCTAATTTTGATTCTTTTAGGTTATCTTTACTAGATATAATAATATTTCCTGACTGATCATATACATTATATTTTTTTAATGACGTGATGGAACTAAAGATAGAAAATGTTAAAATTGCTAAAGAAATTATAATAAAAGATTTATTGCTTAATATCCTTTTTTTCTCTACCATTATTATTTCTCTCATTATTATTTAACCCCTAGTCTAATTTTTGAATTTTTATTTAAATATTTTATATATCTAATTTAATTTATATCTCCTATATTGCCTTACTGTAAAAAATCTTATAATTATCATATATATAGCTGCTACACCAATGAATACTAATACATAAGGAAGAATAATATCTCCTATAAAATAATATATACTCGATGAAATATTAGATTTAGCATAATACAAAGGATTAAGTTGTAATTGAATGGAATTAGATGTATATGTTAATCGCTCAATCATCCATATACTAGCTAGAGATAAAATAGTAGATACTTTTGAATACTTAAACTTTATAGATATAAGCATAATTATATTTGCAATTATAATTACACCTATTAATCCCTGTAAAATCATAATTAGTATTCCTTCTCCTGCACTTATATTATATAAACATGTATACCATATATTTTGTATAGATTGATTCCATCCTCCAAATGAAGCCACAGCCCCAATTTCTATTGAAAGAGTAGCTATAAATAGAGCATAAACTATTACCGCAAATATATTTCCTGCTATTATTCTTGCATTCATATTTTTCTTTCTCCCAAACTTAGAAGATAATGTAAGTTCATCTATCCCATTATTACTGTCCTTTGAAAACAGTGAACTCAATGCAAAAGCTATTACTATAAAAACAAATAAAAATTGCTCACTATATTGCCATATGAAATACTCTAAGCCTTCATAATAATCTACTATAAAAGGAGTTTCTAATTTATCTATTTTTTGATTTATCTTATCCATCTGTTTATCAGTATATTGAAACCAATTTTTTTTACTATCAATTTTTATATGCTCACCCACAGATTTTTTATATTGGTTATAAAATTCTTCCTCTGAATCTAAAAATTTAAAGTCTAAACCTAGCATATTAGTCATCGTAGCTGGTCCGTAGTTGGCGTAGTTGATAATAAGATTTGAGAACTTATACTTTGTAAGTTCATATCCCATTATATCTCCAAACTCTTGTTTCTCCGTACTTGAATTAAAATTTTTAATTAAATTCTGCAAATACTCTCCATTAACTTCACCTTCTATGTCTTTTGATTGATTCTTTATAGCTCTAAATGACTTTATGCCTTTTACTTGATTACCATCACTAGTTATACCTATCGGGCTATTGAAAAATGCTATACAGTTAAGAATAGTAGAAACTACTATAAAAGATATTACAGATACAACCGTAAGTTTAGTCCATATTTTTCTAAACTCATATTTTACTAGTTCTTTCATCATATTTTCACCTACTCTTTATAACTATTTCCATGATGTATTATTTTCCAAGGGCTATCCTTTGAATCTCTTACCACAATCAAATAACTATATACATTGTCTGACTCTGTTTCATATTCTTCAATCCATATATTTTCATTTTCATATCCTTTAGCTACTCCTTTATCTTCCTCATCATAAATTGCATTCATCCTTGGATCAAGGCATTGAGAGGTATCATATACATACTCTCTTTTAGAAACCTTTAGTTCATTTTCAATGTAATCTAATATTGCCTTAGCACGCTGTTCAGACATTTCGTAACTCTCATTGCTAAAATCTGGTATATTTTCACTCTGCCCTGGTAATCTACTGCCATTATCACTTATCACTACAGTTCCTCCATCTTTAGATTTTATACTTTCTTTCCTTGCCTTTCTTATACTTGCAAGTGCTTTATCTAGTTCTGTATCTTTTTGATCCTCTGGAAGTTTATCTATTATTTCTCCATCCACACTATTTACATCACCATTTCTAGAACTGCATCCCACAGAAAAAGTTAAACTCATAAGTATTACCCCGATTACCATTATTTTTTTACTTCTCTTCATTTCAATCACCCCATGTTATTTTTTTAACAAATATATTTGTTTTATTCCCTAAAAATTCATATTTCTGCTAATGGACTTTTCTTATAAATCTTTTATAAACATGTAGATACATAATAATCTTCTAAGCTTGGCTCTAGTAACTTATTTGTTACACCATCGTATTCATCTCCTACATATCTTACTCTTATATTTTCCCCTTCTTGCTTTCTATGTATTACTTTTCTTTCTGTATTTAACTTATTAAATATATCTTGATTAACTAGCGTTTCAAACACTTTCCATCTAACTTTTTCAATTAAATTATCAATACTATCTGCCTCTATTACTTCTCCACTTTTTATTATTATCAAATCATTTGCTATTGCTTCTATATCCGATAATATATGAGTTGACAATATAACTATTTTATCTTTTGACATAGAACTTATAATATTTGAAAAACGTATTCTTTCCTTTGGGTCTAATCCTGCTGTTGGTTCATCAAGTATTAATATCTTAGGGTCGTTAATAATTGCTTGAGCTATCCCTATTCTTCTTTTCATACCACCTGAAAAACTTTTAACTTTTTTATTTGCTACATGCTCTAAATTTACAAACTTCAAAACTTCATCAATCTTTTTATCTAACTTAACTTTTTCAATTCCTTTTAAAGTTCCCATATACTCTAGAAAATCTTTTGCTGTAAAACTTGAAAATACATTGTAATCTTGAGGCATATACCCTAATATATCTCTATATTTTTCACCCAGATCTATTATATCTTCTCCATCAAATGTAACTTTTCCCTTAGTTTGAAAATCAGTAGTAGTTAAAATCCTCATTAAGGTACTTTTTCCTGCACCATTTTCTCCGAGTAATCCATATGTACCTGATTTCATTGTTATATTTATATTTTTCAATGCTTCCTTCTTTTTATATGATTTATATAAACTATCTATTTTTAGTTCCATTATTACCTCCTTAAATGAACTTCTATGAAACTTACTAACTTAGAATATATTCTAAGCTAGTAAGTTTTTATGATTTATTAGTTTTTATTGTATCTACCTTCATTATCTACAAATTCAACAATGATCTCACTATTGTAGTATGATGTTTTTTCAGATGATGCCGGAACAAATGAAATAATTTCTTTATGAAATGAAACTGTTGATGTAAGAATTGCTAATCCTAGTAATATTGCACTACTTGTGCATCTTTTATAATTTTTATTACTTAAAATATTTTCTATTCTATCTTTGGTTAAATTTGATTTATATGTATTTAAGTATGATACACACATTTGTGAATTAAGTTTGTTTTTATATTTTATTGTGTCTAACAATAATAAGGAATATTCTTTTGATTCATTTATTGTAAAGTTTTTTGTTGTTAATTCATCACAAGACAGTTCACATTGATCTAAAAAGTACTTTCTGAATAAATATATTGCTGGGTTAAACCAATGAATAATAGAAACTACCATTAAGATTAATTTTAATAAATTATCTTTTCTTTTATGATGAATTAGCTCATGCCTAAATATATATTTTAAGTTGTTATATGTATAATTTCTATTCGGTATTATTATTTCTGGATTGATAATCCCTACAATCATAGGTGAATGAATACCATCTAATTTGGATACTTTAATATTTCGTTTTATATTTAAATCATTTTTTTGATTTTCTAATATATTATATATATCATTTTCAATGATATATATTTTCAATTTTCCTATATTTCTATAAAAATTCCTTTGCTTCTGTATGTAATAAATTGAAGATACTATCATTCCTATTATCCATACACAACAGGATATTTCTAGAAGATCTATCCCAATATTACTTTGAGTAGCAATATTAGCCATATAATCTAAGATAGTTTTATCATTTATATATTCAAATTTTTTTAATATTTCTGGCATTGGTATACTTATTCTTGTAATAAATATAAGCCTTAAAGTTATCCCTATGCATAAAATATATTTAAAAATTTCTGTGTATTTATCAAATAGTTTTTTCTTCAAACTCAAAATTATAATTATTAATACACTCATATAAAAACTTATCATTAATACATCAATAAATATACCAATCATTTCCATCACCTATTATTTATCCATTTTTCTAATTCTTTTATATCATCCTCATCTAATGAATCACTTTCTCCTAAAGCACTTACTATACTAGATAATGAGTTATTGTGAACAAAGCTAAAAAATTCTTTTGTTTCAAATTTTATATAATCTTCCTTATCAACTAATACCGTATACACAGTATTTCTTCCATCTTTTTCAGATTTTAAAAATTCCTTATCTATCAACCTTGAAAGTACTTTTGTCGTTGTTCCTTTTAGCCAAAGATATTCTTTAGCCATATAATTTACAATTTCTTTAGATGCTACTAAGTTTGTTTTTTGATTCCATATATACTTCATAACTTGATGTTCTGTTTTTGGCAACTTTATCATAAATATTCTCACCTCACTTTAAAGACAAATGTCTTTCTAAATAAATATTAGCAGACAAACGTCTTTAGGGCAACTATAAATATTAAAATTTATAGTATAATTTAACTTCCAAATGCTGTTTCTAATTTTAATTCAAAATTTTTATCTGTTAAGTGGTATTCTATTGTTGGAATTGAAAATTTAAGGTCATCATGTGATGTAAGTATAACAATTGAATTTTTTGAAATTTCTTCAATCATTTTAACTATTTCATCTGTATTTTTTTTATCAATGGCAGATGTAATCTCATCGAAAAGGTACACATCAGGATTACTAACAATTGCTCTTGCAATGCATATCCTTTGCCTTTGACCACCTGATAAGTCTGTGCCATTTTTATTTATTACCGTATCATACTGACTAGGTAAAGCCATTATAGTATCATGTATATTTAGCTGTTTACATATATCCTTTATATAATCTAAATGAATCTCTCGATATAGTGAAATATTTTCTTTAATGGACATAGAAAATAAATAGTTATCTTGTGTTATATAGCTTATTTTATTTCTCAAATACACTTTATCTGCATCCTTTAAATCTATATTATTTAATAATATTTCTCCTGAGTAATTATCTATAAAGTTGCTTAATATATTTAGTAATGTAGTTTTTCCAGATCCACTTTCACCTTTAATGATATATATATTATTTTGTGAAAATTCAAGATTAATATTTGCTAAAATTTCAATATTTTCCTCTGTGAAATATGATAAATTACTTATTTTTATTTCTTCTATTACTTTATCTAGTTTATTATTTTTTATTTTTTGAGATATTTCTTCTAATTTATATTTTAAAATTTCATTAACTCTTGTTATAGAAACAGATATTTGTTGAATGGTAGAGTTAAGACTAGAAAACATTAATAGAATATTTTTAAATGCATCTGAATACTCATTAAATGCAGTTAACATACCTAGTGTAAGATTTCCATTAAATATTAAATATACAGCAACTAGTATATTTATTGTATTTATTATAAATGATACTATACTAGTTAATATTTGAGATATAAGTTCAATCTTAAATTTAATAATTTGTAAATTATTAATATTATTGAGATATTTACTGAATATGGGTGGACACCGAAGTACGTGTTATTTTCGGCCACTTAGAAAATAGTCAATTGAATAACAATTTATGATTATTAGTTATGACCATAGCGAAAGCATTGAAATTCCTATATTTATTTTTATAATCGCAACTTAACAGATATGATTATTGATTTTAGTAATTAACTATAAAATCGATAAGATTTATGAAAATAAAAAAATCGCTATACCTAAGTAATTACAATGTATTCAAAATTAAGTGGCCGATTTTTACACGTATGTCGGTGTCCCCCGATATTATATCATAACAGTATCAAGTATATAAATTTAATTACAAAAATATCCTTATATTCATCAAGTTAGCCATTTTAGAACTCTTAAATTCCCATACTAATTTACAATATTATAAAAATGCTATACTTATTGGAAATACTATATATTTTAAGTATAATTATTATTCCATGTCGCAATTTTTGTTTTAAAAGTTAAATATATTTATTATTTGTAATGATATAATTATATATATAATTGAAAGAAAATTCTGTAAATTATATATAGTCATATCACTATTATCGAAATTTAAACATATATAAGTTAACACAATAATTTTAAAAATCGGGAGGGTATTTTATGAAGTTTAAAAAAATATTAACTACAAATTTAATCCTATTAGGGATTGTTGCATCTCCTATACTTTCTTTCGCCAATGATGGATCATTACCATCGGTTTACTCAACAGATACTAAAATGATAGATACAAGACCATTACCAAGTAAGACTACAATTCGAGAACCACTAAGTAACTTTATTCCGACACTTAAAGCTGCACCTAAAAATACTTCTACTCTTAGTTGTAAAGATGGAATTGTAACTGGCACATACGCTCTTGCGCAGTCAAGCTCTTCAACTAAAGAAGACTATATATATGCTAAGACTAGAGTCTACGATAGACATGGAGCTCTTAATGCTTCTAAAGTAGCCAGTGAAAAAAAATCTAGTTATACTAGCGCTAAAGCTGTTCCAAATTGTTTAGTAACAAATGCTAAGGCATATGGAAATCACACATATAAGTTAAGTGGTTATAAAGATGTATATCATGAAACAATAGCTAGTTGGTAAAACAAGCTAAATTATTATGAAAAAAAAACATATACTTATTACTGCTTCCATAGCATTGTGTATTATTGCTAGTATTTTTATTTTCATTAACAGAAACATATCATATACAAATACTAATAGAACTTCTCATGATACATATGTATCATATGGTTTTTTGGATGCTGATGGAAATATACTATCTAATGGTAGTCAGCTAGATTTACAGTCTAATAAAAATATCGAAGCAATACATCATACATTAGATTTAGACCAATTTATAGAAGAAGATAGAGAGTATCTCTTGATTGCATTTGTAGACTTTAAACAAGTTACTTTTAAAGTTGATGGTAAATCCTATTCTTCTTATAAATTTAATACTTCTAAACGTGACCATGTACAATTTGATTTACAACTAGATTTACCTGGAAATTCAAAAGAACTTGATTATATTTTAATAAGAAAACCGTATTATATGCCTAAAGAAAAAAATGTAGATTCTTTACTTCCACTGCAAACTATTTTTCCAATCAGATTTAAAATTGCTGATTTTGATAGTAAAATTAAATATGAAAAATCTGTAAAAATCTTTACTGAAGGTCCTTATGATAATGTATATATAAGCGATAACGAAAATCAATTTGATTTACTGTATGAAGTTAATGAGAATAATAACATTTTTTTAACATTAGGAAATGATAGTGATGAAAATATAGATTATGCCGTTATTTTACTTAATAATTGGAATCAAGTAAGTTTCAACGACGGAGATTTAATTAAATTTTTCGATGTTAAATCTCAGGAAAAACAATCTATTGAAATTAAAGTTCCTGAAGTAGATGAAAATTCTTACTTCCAAGCTATTGCTTTCCCTATGCCATATCAAGTTAATGTTAATAATATGATGAGTACAAATGCATTTGGATCATCTAAGTGTATTATAAAAAATAATTAAATAAGTTCATTTTGGGGTAGAATCCTATTTATGCGAATTTACAACGTTAAGAAAAAACAAATAAACCAAGTTCTAAAAAGTATACTTATATGAACTTGGTTTGTTTTTATATGAAACATAGCAAAATCAACATGTTCAACTATAATAATACTAATTATTCAGTTCATAAATT
>JAVXLU010000079.1:0-10975 GCA_036646635.1 Romboutsia sp. | reverse complement strand
AGGTCGAGTTTCAAGTTTTCTACTATATTGGGTTGACTAAGTTTAAAGTTTTTTTGCATAAACTTTTCTAAACCTGCTACTCCATATTCTTCCTTTAATGAATTCTTTATTTCTAATACCCCATCTGTATACATACAAATCATAGAGTAATCAGCTATACTAAATGTATTATTTGTATAATGTGCATCTTCCATAATACCTATTGGGATTCCTTTAATACAATTTAAACTTTCAGATAAGGTACCATCTTTTTTGATAATTATAGGGCTATAATGACCTCCATTTGATATTGTCATAGTATCTTCTTTAGTATTTATCATACTTATTAAACATGTAGTAAATACTCCCATTTTATCAAATTCATCATATAATATACTATTTAAATTTATCATTATTTCAGCTGATGTTTTGTATTGATGTGCTAATACCTTAAAAGCTCCTTTTATCATAGCAACTACATAGTTTGAAACTATACCATGTCCCATAACATCTGCTACAATATATACTATATGTTCCTCATCAATTTTCATTGCATAATAAAAGTCTCCTCCTACTACCCTTGCTGGTTGATGATAAAAGTTTAATTCTTTATTATCATTACAATCCATTTTACTTTTGTCCATTATAAGTTTTTGTTGTTTATTTAAAATATTAAGTTCATTTGCTAAAACCTTGTGCTTAACTTCTTTTTCATTGTATTCATAAAGTTGCATTCCGACTGCAACCTGCTTTGCAAGTATACTTAATATGTTTAAATCATCATTAGTATAATTTTGACTATTTGCACATACTATACATCCTATAATCTTATTTTTATTTTTTAATTTATAATAAATATAGCTTTCAATTTTACCTAAGTCCGTTTCATCATGTTTGATATTATTTTTATATGAACCCATAGGTTCTTCAGATAGTATCTTATCTATTATTGGATATACATTTATTTGATTTTTATCTTCTGCACTGTAACAATTAAAAACTTTCTTTCGGTACTCTTTTTCATTTATTATTATAACTGCTTCTTTACTATTTGTAATATTACAAGCTTGTTTACTTAAATGTTCTAAGAATACATTTATATTTTTGTTAAGATAAAGTTTTCTTGTAGCTTCATTTATAGAAACTATTGCTCCTCTTAACTTATGTACTAGAGATAATGTAGAATTATTTTTAGTAGTTATTTCTATGGATAGCGCTATAAGAGATGCAACAGATGATATAAAATCTATATCATCTTCTGTTAAATAATCATCTTCTGTTAAAAAGCAAGTCATAAACCCTACTACATTATTGTTTATTACGAAAGGAAAGACTATTCTTCCTATATAGCCTTCTGATTTTGCTAATTCTCTTTCATTTTTTGCTCTCTCATCTTCAAATACATTTTCTATATATATTATTTTTTTATCTTTTACTGATTCTTGTATATATTTAGGGTATTCACAAAAATCTATTTTCACCCCTCTTGGGCTATTTATATTAAAAATGTCCGGTATGTATTCTAAGGTTTCAGAACACACTAAATATGCATGTTGATAATTATTTTTATAAAATAAGTTAATACATGCCTTGGTTGGATGGACTACTTCAAGCATTTTATCTATTATTTTATCTTTTATCATAAAAAAGTCTGAAGACTGTGTTACCATAGTAGATATTTCTACTATGTTTTTCATTTTATAATTGTTATTGCTAGAATTACTCATATTAGTGCCTCCCCCCTAATTTATTTTTTCTATTTAATATTACTATATATGCCTTTTATAGTAAATATAAAAAGAATTACAAAGCTAACTACAATTGACCAGTTAAAACTGGTTATAAGACCAATAACTAAAAGTGTTATCAATATATTTATTTGAGACTTGCTTCTTTCACTTATACTATTTATTTTAGGTAGTTCTACATTCGTTTTAAAATTTTCTATGCTCTCTTTAATTTGTTGTTCTAACATTATTTTGTAAATTATATAAGCTATTTCTACTAAAAATGTTCCTATTCCTAATATAATATTTATATTAAAAGCTGATATAAGTATTATAGTTCCCATAAGAATTTTAAGAGATTTTAAAAATATGCTATCTATTTTTAATGTAATATTTCTAAGTTCCTTATATTCTTCTCTTATTTCATAATCACTTGATGACATACTGTTCATTTTAGTTTTTACAATTTCTGAATAAAACAGCTTTATTATACCATTTATCATAATTTATCACTCCTTTTACATATATTTGTAATTTTTACAATTATAATATTTTTTATACTTGTCAATACTAAAAATAGGAAATATTTTAAGCTTTAAATTAAAGGAGTGGTTTTTATGCAGATTGAACAGTTAGACTTAGAAACTCGTAGTAAAATTTATAGTTATACAAAAAAAGTTCTTAGGAAGTATCAAAAGGGAATTACCACTGGTAAATTAACTGCTGATAAATTTGCTGATACAATTTTATCTAATGGAGAAATTGATGACATATTAGACCTTGAAACTTTAGAGGAACAAGAATTTAAGACTTCTTATATAGATTATATCGATACTTTAATTGATATTCAAAATGAGACCTTAACTAATAGTAAAAAGAAAAAAAATAAAGCGGTTCCTGAGAAACCCACTATTCCTCAAAAGATAAAATTAAAAAATTTATTAGCTTCTACTGGATATAGTTTATCTATACCTTATGAATATCTTAATGCATCAGATGTTGAAAACATAATAAAGTACATATCAACTAATACTATTGATTTAGGAAATGAACGAATTTATAATTATGTTAATAAAGGACTTAAAAATTAACAAAATAAAAGGAAGTCTAATTAGACTTCCTTTTTATTTATATTAATTTATTAATTTTTATTATAGCTTGATATTTATCCTAATGCTTTTTCTAATTTTGATAAGTATTGAATTGGATAATATTTTAATAACTCTCTAAATTGTGGTACTGTTAATCCTTCTGTTGTAGAATATATGCGTATTTTCTCATCTAAATCAGCATTTATGAATTTAGTTTTTATTTCTTCAAAGTTAATAGTTGACATATGTAATCCTCCCTATTTATTATATATTTCTTTCGTATTTTATCCATAATAAATCTTTTTATTCATAGCTTTTTAGTTACTATAAAAAATTTTCTAAATTAAAAATGACTATATAGTTTATAAACTATATAGTCATTTTTATAACTTATTATCTAATTAATCTCTAAATTATTGTTGTTGTTTTCCAGCCATTTGTTGTTCAGCTAATTCAACTAATTTCTTAGTCATGTATCCACCTACATATCCATTTTCTCTAGCTGTAAGGTTTCCTTTATCAACTTGTTGATAGTTAGCCATACCTAATTCATTAGCTATTTCTAATTTCATTTGATTTAATGCTTGTTTAGCTCCTGGTACTACTGTTTTGTTATTATTATTGTTAGCCATGTTGATTACCTTCTTTCATTTAATTTTGTTGCTTGATAGTATTATGTGGAGTTATCAATTTTTAATTCTAGGTAATATATGGTAATCATTCTTTTTTATCCTAACAATAGTATCCTGCTAAATATCCTGTTGAAAATGCTATTTGAAGATTAAATCCTCCTGTATATGCATCTACATCTATAACTTCTCCTGCAAAAAATAATCCTTCTACTAACTTAGATTCCATAGTGCTTGAATTTATTTCACTTACTTTTACGCCACCTGAAGTTATTATGGCTTCTTCTATTGGTCTATATCTTTTAACTGTAAATGTAATATTTTTTAATAGTTTGACTAAGTTCTTTCTTTGTTCTCTAGAAATTTGATGAACTACTATTTCTGGGTCTATTTCACTTAATTTTATTATTATAGGAATTAGTTTTTGTGGTAATAAATCATCTAGTGCTTTTTCAAACTTTTTATTAGTGTATTTTTGGAAGTCTTTTTGAATCCTTTTATCTAGTTTTTCTTCATCTAATGCTGGTTTTAAATCTAATACAATTTTATAGTTTTCTTTCGTTGTATCTTTCATTCTACAACTAGCTGACTTTATTACTGGACCATCAAGTCCAACTTTAGTAAATTCAAGTTCTCCAAAATCATCATATATTTTTTTATTTTTACTATTATAAACTTCTATCGATATATTTCTAAGAGATAATTTTTCTAAATCAGATACAAATTTTTCTTGAACTTCTATTCCTATTAATGATGGTTTCGTGTCTACTATTGTATGCCCAACTGATTTGGCAAATTTATATCCATCTCCCGTTGAACCCGTTAAAGGATAACTAAGTCCTCCAGTTGCAACGATTATAGAGTCACATACTATCTCAGTTTTATTTTTCAGTATTACTTTTTCTATTTTATTATCTTTTGATACTATTTTATCAACATTTGCATTTAATATTAATTTTACTTTTTTATTTTTTATTTGCTTTTCAAGTGCATTTGCAATATCGTGTGCTTTATCACTTTCTGGGAAAACTCTTTTTCCTCTTTCAGTTTTAGTTTTAACACCTAATTTATTAAACATTTGTATTACATCATCATTTGTAAATGTATAAAAAGCACTATATAAAAACTTTCCATTTGTAGGTACATTCTCTATTAATTCTTCTATATCACAATCATTAGTTATATTGCATCTTCCTTTTCCTGTTATTAATATCTTTCTTCCAACTCTATGGTTCTTTTCAAGAAGAGTTACATCAAATCCTTTATCTGCTGCTACTGATGCTGCTACCATTCCTGCTGCTCCTGCTCCTATTACTACTACTTTTTTCAATTTCCCACCTCATACTTGTGTATTTATGTCAAACGATTTTAATTTAATTTAAAGATTTTAAATAGAGCTGGTGCTCCTGCTATGCCATAAAATACTACTACTGCATATCTTATATAGTCAAACATATATCCTGTTGGCATTATATATTTTAACCCTACATAGACTAACCCTAATGTTACTATACCTATTAGGAATCTATATAAATTTATAATCATTCTACTTTTATTTTTTCTCTTACTTTTAAAATTTATTTTATTTTTATTATTCTTAGTCTCAAATTGTATAAATTTATCCTCTACTATATATCCAATTATAAATCCTGTAAATAACCCCATCATTTTTATGTACTCTGTACTCTTCAATAAAAATGCAACTATTATAAATGGTACTAATATTAATAATAGTATGTTATAATTTTTATTTTCATCTATATAGTCAAATACTTTACCAAGAAAAACTGTAAATATTATTGCAATTATCCATCCAAATACTACATCAATTGGCCAATGTACACCTAGATATAATCTAGATATTCCTACACCTAAAATCATTATAGTACCTACTATATAAATCCAACTACGCTTAAATATAAGCATTAAACTTATCCAAAATGTTGTTGCACTTTGAGTATGACCACTTGGGAAAGAATATCCTGTTGCTGTTGCTGTATGCATAGAATTTATTCCTTCAAGCCCTATTGGTCTTGGTGCTCTTACAAATTCTTTTATTCCTGTATTTAATGCTATATTACCAACTAAAGAAAATAATATTTTTTGTCCATATTTTTTATTTATACACCAATACATACCTGCAGTAAATAATACTAATATAGGTAACTCTGTACTTATTGTAAATATAAGAAATATTATGTTTAAAAATGGCGACCCTATACTTTGAAAAAACTGCAATATACTTAATTGAATATCCATAAAAAAATCCTCCTATTTAATTATCTCTTATGCAATTATACCTAAATTTTCTCTATAAATATACATATTTATTCAATAATAAAGTTAAATATTACTCAATATTTTTAAATTCAATTATATAGCTTTATTATTATCTATACCTGCTATATTATTTATTATAAGTACTTTTTTCTACTAATAATAATACAATAAACTAACTAGGATGTGATTTTTATGATACATAAAAATAAAGAAATATATTTAAAAAACAATTTACCTTTTTTTAATGATTTATCTAAGAAAGAATTAGAAGAGCTAATTTTAAAAAGCAGTATAGAAGAGTATAAAGAAGGAACTTTAATTCATTCTAAGAATTCACCTTGCACCGGTATTATATTAGTATTAAGTGGTAACCTTAGAAGTTTTATGTCGTCAAATCAGGGTAAAGAGATTACTCTTTTTAAATTATTTGACCTTGATATATGTATATTGTCTTCATCTTGTATGTATCAAAATCTTACTTATGATATAAATCTTGAGGCTGAAAAAGATTCTTCCGTTATTATAATTGATGGGGAATTTTTTAAAGAGTTATCTAGTAATAATATTTATATTCAAAATTTTGTTTTAAATTTAACTCAAAGTAAACTATCTGAAATTATGTGGGTACTTGAGCAAACTGTATTTTTTAATCTTGAAAATAGACTTGCTAATTTTTTGATAAATCAATACTATTTAGATGATTCTATTACTATTAATACAACCCACGATACTATTGCTAACCATTTAGGATCTTCTCGAGAGGTTATAAGTAGAATTCTTAAAAGATTTGAACATGATGACTTAGTTAAACTTTCTAGAGGTAGTATAAAATTAACTAATTTAGAAAAATTAAAATTGCTATGTAAATAATCTTGAGATTATTTACATAGCAATTTATTCTAAAAAGTAATTTATTCTAAAAACTCTTTGTATTTATATATAAATTCTTCTATATCTCTAGACTCTTCCCAAATACTTATTGCACTAGGGTCAAGTAAATAAATTATAGAGTCATTTAAAAGTTCTACATATTCACCATCTTGAGACCCAAGAGCATCTCTTCTGATTTCCAAGCCTTTATTTTTATAATATTTTTCTGTTTCCTTATATAATTCTTCTCGTTTTTCTATATATTTTTTTACTTCGTTATTTGAAAAATCATACGCATCTACCATTGTTTCGCCTTCGATAAATGTTTCTTCAGTAGATGTATTTTCATCCCAAAGATGAATTTTTGTCCAAGTAAAATATATCTCGTTTTCATTTGGTATAAATGAATATTTTGAAATAATATATAAATAATTGTTATAGTTTACTTCATAGTAATCAGGTATATCTTCAAATTCGAAAAAATAATTTATATAATCATCCGAAATCACTTCTTTTCTTACAAATGGAATACTTTCTACAAATTTGTATATTGATTCTTCATTTTTGAAAACACCTATATCATAACTTTTTTCATCTTGTTCAATTTTTAATAAATATGTCATAATATCTCCTTTATATCCCTACAATCTAAACTTATTTCTATTAAAATATATCGAAAAATTAACTATTTAGATTCTCCAACTACCCCTATATATGGTAAGTTTCTATACTTTTCAGCCCAGTCAATTCCATATCCTACTATAAATTTATCTTCTATAACAAACCCTACATAATCTACTGGTATATTAGCAGTTCTTCTTTGAGGCTTGTCTAATAATGTACATATTTTTAATTCTTTTGGATTTCTAGTTTGAAGTGCTGCAACTAGATTACTTAAAGTTAAACCAGAATCTATTATATCCTCAACTATTAATACATTTCTACCTTCTATATCAACATCTAAGTCTTTTAGTATCTTTACAGTTCCTGAACTCTCAGTTGAGTTTCCATAACTTGAAACACTCATAAAATCTATATTTACATCTAAGTTTATTTTTCTTATTAAATCAGAAACAAATACACTTGCTCCTTTAAGTATTCCTACTACTAATAGAGGTTGACCTTCAAAATCTTTTTCTATTTGCTTAGCTAATTCACTCACCTTTTGAGCTAATTCTTCTTCAGATATCATTACTTCTGTAACTTTAAACATAGTAATCCTCCTATTTCCGTATATTATGCTATGACAATTATAACATATATTATATATAATTAGAATTTTTTTTTACTTTTTTTGTAATATAATTCGTCTATTTATTTTTCTTATTTATTTTCAACATATATATTATAATTATAATATAATAGTTATAATCTAAATATATAGGATGGTGTTTTTATGCAAAATATAAATCATGGAGCAAATTTATATGATTTATCTAAAAAATATGGTTTTTCAAAAAACGAACTTATGGATTTTAGTTCTAATATTAATCCTTTTGGTTCATCAAAACTTGCTAAAGATTATGTTATAAATAATATTGATATGGTGTCTATTTATCCAGATTCAAGTTATATGACTTTAAAATCATCTATATCAAGTTATTGCAATTGTTTTAATGAAAATATCATTGTTGGTAGTGGTGCAACTGAATTAATATCATCATTTATACAAACTTTAAATCCAAAAAAATCACTATTAATCGTACCTGTTTATTCTGAATATGAAAAAGAGTTAAAGAAGATTAATTGTGATATCGTTAAGTATTTTTCTGCATCACAAGATAACTTTAGAATTGATATAAATAACCTTATAAATAAGATTAATAATGATAGTTATGATTTAGTAATTATTTGTAATCCTAATAATCCTACGGGATTTACTTTTTCTAAGGATGAAATAGAAAAGCTTTTAAAAAATACTTCTAGTTTTGTTATGATTGATGAAACCTATATTGAGTTTACTAACACTGAAATTTATTCTTCTAGTTCTCTTATAGATACATATAATAATTTATTCGTTATAAGAGGTACTTCAAAATTCTTTTCAACACCTGGAATTAGACTTGGGTATGGGCTTATATCCGATAAAAATATAAAAGAAAGTATTAATTCTAATTTAGATTTATGGAATGTAAATATATTTGCATCTATGATGGGTGAAGTTATGTTTACAGATAAAGATTTTATAGCTAATACTCATGACTTAATTATTAAAGAACGAAATTATTTAATAAAAGAACTTAATTCTATAAATAATTTAAAAGTTTATGATACTCAAGGAAATTTTATATTATGTAAAATACAATCAAATTTAATAACTGCTAAAGACCTTCGTGATAAATTAATTCCAAATAAAATAATTATTAGAGATTGTTCAAGTTTTGAGGGTCTTAACGAATTTTTCTTTAGAGTATGTATACTAAAACCTAATGAAAATAAGCTACTTATAGATTCTATAAACAAAGCGCTTATCGATTATACTCTATCAATAGAATAATATATAATAAAACACTAAAGATTAGTAGTTAATCTTTAGTGTTTTTATTGTATTTACTATTTTTCATCTTTTATATGAAAATCTACACCTTCTATTATGTTAGGGTCTATATTTTCTTTTATCATCTTTTTATATTTTTCTAATTCTTCATTAACAATTCCTAAAGACCACATCACTACTAATATATCATCTATAAATCCGAATAAACCTGCTAACATCTCTGGTATAAAATCTATGCCTGATATTACATAAAATATAGCAGTTGCTAAAGAAAATATTAATTTGAATTTGCTAATTATATTAACATTTTTATCAATTATAAAATCTGGTATGCTAAATACATTTATAATAAAAGATAATCCAAATTTAGCATTTTTAAATCTAACTAGAATCTTTTTTAATCTGTCTAAAAGAAAGTTTATTATTTTAATTAAATTTTTCATATTTATCACCCCTATACTAACCACATTAAATTATATTATAACTCATATACAAAGTTTGATAAATATTATATATTTTTAAAGTAGATGTATACCTAATTCACTACATTTTTCTATCATTTCTTTTGACCATATTCCAACTTGAACTTCTCCTATATGAGCTTTATTTAAGAAGTACATACATATTCTAGATTGCCCTATTCCTCCACCTATTGTGCATGGTAATTCTCCATTTAATAAAGCTTTGTGGTAGTCTAACTCTCGTCTATCATCACATCCTGATACTCTTAATTGTCTATCTAAACTTTCTTCATCTACTCTTATTCCCATTGATGATAATTCTATTGCATTATCTAATATTGGATTATAGAAAAGTATATCTCCATTTAAATCCCAATCATCATAATCAGGACTTCTTCCATCATGCTTTTCTCCCGTTGTAAGTTCTTTTCCTATTTGCATTAAAAATACTGCACCCTTATCTTTTACTATTTTATCTTCTCTTTCCTTTGGTGTTAGTGTAGGGTACATATTTAATAATTCCTGAGAAGTTATAAATGTTATTTCTTGAGGTAATAATTTTTTTATTTCAGGATATATTTCGTGAACATGTTCCTCTGTTTCTTTAAATACTCCATATATTTTATTTACCACTTCTTTTAAAGTGGATATACTACGATTAGTTTTATCAATTATAACTTCCCAATCCCATTGGTCTACATATATAGAATGTATATTATCTAATTCCTCATCTTTTCTTATAGCATTCATATCAGTATATAATCCTCTACCAATAGAAAAACCATATTTTTTAAGTGCCATTCTCTTCCATTTAGCTAAAGATTGAACAACTTCTGCTTTTTTTCCCATATCTGGAACTTCAAAATTTACTGCTTTTTCTATTCCATTTAAATCATCATTAGTTCCCGTTTCTGGAAGTACAAATAATGGAGATGATACTCTTGTAAGTTTTAATTCTTCACCTAATCTATCTTCAAAAAAATCCTTTAAATCTTTTATTGCTTGTTGAGTTTGAATTATTCCTAAACTACTTTTATATTCTTTTGGCATTATTAAACGCATTTTTTAATTCCTCCTTATTTCGTATATAAAAATCCTTTCATCTCTATATATAATATATAGGAATGAAAGGTTTTAATATTCCAAGATTTAACTTTTATTTTATAGTAATAATAATTCATCATATTAATTATGTCAACAATCCTATTTTCTAATTTGTCAAAATATTTCAACTTATTTTGTAGTATTTTTGTATTTTTCTTGTTATTATTAGTTTTTTTGTATATTTTACTTAATATTTAGTTATACAATTTCTAAACTAACATCATTATTTAATTTTTATAATTTTAATTAAAGGCTCTGTTAGACAATTTCGTGACAAATAAGCTATAAAATTAAAAAATATTATAAAAAAATAAAAAATGTGTTTACATTTTAGAAT
>JAVXLU010000078.1:0-11152 GCA_036646635.1 Romboutsia sp. | reverse complement strand
AAAAATATTAGTACCAATGTTTGCGTCAGTTATGGCGTTATCAATGAATACAATTGCAAATGCAGATGAAGTAGAAAATAAAGTAATTGAAAATCAAGAAGAAAATACAACAAGTACGGTAATAGAACTACCTGATTTCAAGGAAGTTACATATAAAGTAGCAATAGTTAAAGATGGTGTAGCTGTTAAAGTAAGAGAACAAGGATCTGTTCAAAATATAGCTTATACGGGAGATGAATTCAAAGTTATAGGGATTCAAGGAGACTGGGTTAAAGTTAAAGTTGAAGATGGAGAAGGTTGGATAGCAACTAGATTTGTAGAAATAAAAGAAGCTTACGGATATACTATATCAAATAAAGTAAACTTAAGAAAAGAAGCTAATATTGAATCTGAAATAGTAAAAGAATTAGAAATAGGAAGTACTATTAAAGTTTTAGAAAGTAATGATAATTGGATAAAAGTTAAAAAAGGTGAAGAAGATGGATATATAAGATCTATATATGTTTCAGATGAAGCACCTGTTATAGAAGTTGAAGAAGTAATGGTAGAAGATATTCAAGATAATAATCAATCTTCAAGTAATAATATAAATTCAAATAATAATATAAATTCAAATAATAATAATATAAATTCAAATAATAACGGTGGACAAGTTCAAAAACCTGTTCAAAAACCATCTCAAAATAATGAATCATATAATCCGCCAGCAGCAAACACATCAGCAGCTCAAGCGGTAGTTAACTTAGCTTATGCTAAGATAGGTTCTCCATATGTTTGGGGAGCAGAAGGCCCTAATAGCTTTGATTGTTCAGGCCTTACTTCATATGTTTATAAGCAAGCAGCTGGAGTATCTTTACCAAGATCATCAAGCGCTCAATCTGGTTACGGAAAAACTGTAAGTAGAGCAAATTTACAAGCTGGAGACTTAGTATTTTTCACTACTAATGGAACAGGAAATGTAAGTCATGTTGGTATATATGTAGGTGGGGGGAATATGATACATTCACCTAAACCAGGTGAAAGTGTACATGTCACTAGTATAAATTCTTCTTACTATACATCTAAATTTGTTACAGCTAAGAGAGTTTTTTAATAAAGAATATTATAAGCCACTTACTAAAATAAGTGGCTTTTTGTATATAAGTTATTACATAGAAGCATATAATATTATTAATTAGAAATTATTGACATAGAAAGTGAAAAATGTTAAGCTACTATCAGAATAAAAAAAATAAAAATACTTTTAAATTCAGTCCAGAGAGGCTGAAAAAGGAGGATAAATAATGTTATTAGAGGGAAGAAATTTAATCCAACCAGAAGACTTTTCAGTACAAGAAATAGATGAAATATTATCATTATCGCAAAATATAATTAAAAATCCATCAAAATACTCAAATGTATGTGCAGGTAAAATACTTGCTACATTATTCTACGAGCCATCAACAAGAACAAGATTAAGCTTTGAAGCCGCAATGAACAGATTAGGTGGAAGAATTATAGGTTTCTCAGAACCAAATTCATCATCTGTATCAAAAGGTGAATCTCTAGGAGATACAATAAAAACTGTAAATTGTTATGCAGATGCAATAGTTATGAGGCATCCAGTAGCAGGATCAGCGTTAGATGCATCTAAATACAGTGAAATACCTTTTATAAATGCGGGTGATGGCGGAAATCAACATCCAACTCAAACACTTACAGACCTACTTACTATAAAATCTCTTAAAGGAAGTTTAGAAAATCATACAATAGGATTATGTGGAGACTTAAAGAATGGAAGAACCGTACACTCTTTAGTTAAAGCTATGGCTAGATATAAAAATGTTAAATTTATATTTATAGCTCCAGATGAATTAAAAATGCCTGATTATATAAAAGAGGCTATAAAAGGTCATGCATATTATGAAACTAATAATTTAGATGAAGTTATAGGAAGTTTAGATGTATTATATATGACAAGAGTTCAAAAGGAAAGATTTGAAGATGAAGAAGAATATGAAAAATTAAAGGATTGTTATATATTAAATAAATCAAAAATGAAATATGCTAGAAAAGATATGTTAGTTATGCACCCTCTTCCTAGAGTGAATGAAATAGATGCAGACGTAGATGATGATGAAAGAGCAGTATACTTTAAACAAGCTAAATATGGAATGTTTGTTAGAATGGCTTTAATAATAAAGCTTTTAGGGGTAGGAGTAAAAAGGAATTTAATGATAGAGAGGGAATGTGTAAATGTATAAAGTTCTTGAAAATAAATATATAGGCGAAGACATGTATCTAATGAAAGTGGCAGGACAGTTTAATGGCAAAATGGGTCAGTTCTATATGTTAAGAGCGTGGGATATGTATCCACTGTTATCAAGACCAATAAGTATACATGATATAGATGAAAATAGTATAACTTTTTTATATAAAGTATTTGGTGAAGGTACTAAAATACTAAGTAAATTAAAAGGAAATGAAAGTATAAAATTAGAAGGACCTTATGGAAATGGATATGAGAAGGTAGAAGGAAAGATAGCTTTAGTTGGTGGAGGAATCGGAATAGCTCCATTATATTTAGTCGCTAAAAACATAGAAAACTGTGATGCATACCTTGGATTTAGAAATGAATCTATATTAGAAGAAGAATACAAATCGGTTTGTAATGAAGTTCATATAGCAACAGGAAATACATTTGTAACTGATATATTAAATGTTGAAAAATATGATTATATATTAACTTGTGGGCCTACACCTATGATGGAAAAATTAGTTAAGATGGTAGAAGGTACGAATACTAGAATAATGGTATCTCTAGAAAATCATATGGCATGTGGAGTTGGAGCATGTTTAGTGTGTACTTGTAAAACTAAGTCTGGAAATAAAAAGACTTGTAAAGATGGCCCTGTATTTTGGGGAGAGGACGTGATATTTAATGACTAATTTAAGAGTTAAATTTGGAAATATTGAATTTAAAAATCCACTTGTAATGGCATCTGGAACATTTGGATTTGGGAAAGAATATAACGAAATTTATGATATACAAAAATTAGGGGGAGTAAGTAGTAAAGGACTTACCTTAAACAAAAGAGACGGAAATAATGGTATGAGAGTGTGTGAAACTCCATCTGGAATGATGAATAGTGTAGGGCTTGAAAATCCAGGAGTACAAGGATTTATAGATAATGAACTGCAATTTTTCAAAGAATTAGACACAGTAAGAATAGCTAATGTTGGTGGTGGAACTTTAGAAGATTACGTAGAAGGAGTAAAGCTTTTAAATAATCAACCAATAGATATTATAGAATTAAATATATCTTGTCCGAATGTTAAAGCAGGAGGAATGGCCTTCGGTATAAAAAATGAAGTAGCAAGAGAAGTAGTGAGAGCAGTAAGATCGGTTACAACTCTTCCACTTGTAGTAAAATTATCACCAAATGCTGAAGATATAGTTGGTATGGCTAAAGTATGTGAAGAAGAAGGTGCGGATGGAATATCTTTAGTAAATACTTTTAAAGCAATGGCTATAGACATACACAAAAGAAAACCTGTATTTGAAAATATATATGCAGGATTATCGGGACCTGCAATAAAGCCGATAGCACTTAGAATGGTTCATGAAGTTTGTCAAAATGTAAGCATACCAGTTATGGGTATGGGTGGAATAATGACAGCTCAAGATGCAATAGAATTTATTATGGTAGGTGCTACATGCATACAAGTAGGAACAGCAAACTTTATAAATCCTAAAATTGGTCTTGAAATAATAGATGGTATAGAAGAGTTTATGATTAAAGAAGGAATAAAGAGCTTAGATGAAATAAGAGGAATATTATAAAACTAAAATTATACAAAAGATAAAAAACATAAAATTCGGAGGAAAAAATATGAGTAAAGTAGACGTAGTAGATATATTAAAGAAAAGTGATGCATTATTAGAAGGGCACTTCTTATTATCTTCAGGGAAGCACAGTAACAGATATATACAATGTGCTAAAGTATTAAGATTCCCTAAATATGCAGAGGCAGTATTAAGTACGGTAGTAAATCAAATAAAAGATTTAGATATAGATTTAGTAGTTGGACCGGCAATGGGCGGAGTAATAGTTTCTTATGAATTAGGAAGACAATTAAATAAAGAAACAGTATTTACTGAAAGAAAAGATGGAGTAATGGAATTAAGAAGAGGGTTTGAAGTTAAGCCAGGGGCTAGAATAATAATAGCGGAAGATGTTGTTACAACTGGTAAATCAACTATAGAAACAAAAAAAGCATTAGAAGCATTAGGTGGGGAAGTTATAGGTGTTGCTTGTATAGCAAATAGAACTAATGATGATATAGGAATGCCAATATATAGTGCTATAAAACTTGACATACAAGTTCATGATGCTGAGAAATGCCCTTTATGTAAAGAAGGTAATATTCAATTAGTTAAGCCAGGAAGTAGAGAATTCAAAGAATTAGGAATGTAATAATATGAACAAATAACCTTAGAGAAATCTCTAAGGTTATTTTAATGTATACACATAGTCCTTTAGCTCATCTAAGAAAACCTGAGATGACTTAGATAGAGTAATATTTTTAGGTGAAATATAAGAAAAATGTCGAGTATAAGAATCACCTAAATCTATTGTTGATAATTCATTATTTTTAACAGCTCGCTCAGTTACAAAATCAGAAATAATAGTTACACCTAAGTTATTTTTGACCGCTTCTTTAACAGCATAATTACTTCCTAATACCATAATTCTTTCGGGTATTATCTCATTTGCACTTAAAAACATATTTAAAAACTCTCTAGTGCCAGAACCTTCTTCTCGAACAATCCATTTTTTGTTATTAAGAGTATCAAGAGAAAAATTAGAATTATTTAAATTTGTATTATAAGCAAATGCTAAAACCATATTATCTTTTAAAAAATATTCTTGAGTAAAATTAGATGAAGAAGATGTACCCTCAATTAGACCAATATCTATCGTTAAATCTTTTAAATGGGAGCATATTGTGGATGTATTATTAATAAAGATTTCAACATCTATATCAGGATATTTTTCAGAAAAAATTCCAACAAATTTAGGTAATATATATTCTCCTATAGTTAGACTAGCTCCTATTTTTAAATTACCTTTAATAGAATTAGAGGTATTGTGAACTTCCATATATGTTGTAGCTAATAAATTAATAACTTCTTTAGATCTTTTATACAAAGTGTATCCACTTTCTGTTATAAAAATAGTTTTTTGTTTGACAGATCTATTTATAAGTGTTACTTTGAAAAATTTTTCTAGATTTTTTATATGTGTGCTAACACTAGGTTGAGATAGATTTAGATATTCACCAGCTTTAGTAAAATTTTTATGCTCGACTACTGAAATAAAAGTTTTTAATTCTTCTAGCATAGTTATTTCCTCCTATGTATTTTTATTTATAAATGTATTATATCTTTAATCATTAGAAAAACTAATGATTATTATTTTATTTATTTATTTTACTTATGATAATTGATTATGTATACTAAAAACATAATCAATTATATTTAAATACTAAGTGAAGAAGGGAATTATAATAGATGGATATAACACAGGTAACTTTGATAAGTGAAAAAAAAATTTCTAAAGTAAAAGAAATATTACCAGGTTTATTAGTAGCTACATTAATAGGATTTGCAAGTATGATATTGGCAAATGTAATACCAAAAGTAGGCGCGGCTATAATTTCTATATTTTCGGGAATGTTTATTGGAAATGTTTTTTTAAGGCAAGAAGTGTTTCAAAAGGGATATAAATTCTCAGAAACTGATTTGTTATCATATTCAATAGTACTATTAGGTTCAACATTAAGTATATCTACATTAATAGAACTTGGATTTAATGGAATATTATTTATTGTATTACAAATGACTGTCACGATAACGGCAGCTTTGTATATAGGGAAAAAGCTAGGTTTTGGTGAAAACTTTAGGTTCCTTATGGCAGCAGGCAATGCAGTGTGTGGTTCATCTGCTGTTGCAGCAACAGCACCAGTAATTGATGCTGATGATAAAGATAAAGGAATAGTTATAACAGTAGTTAATGTTACAGGTATAATATTAATGTTTTTATTACCATTCTTAGCAGGTAAATTATATGGTCATGAAACTGTACAAACATCAGCTATGATAGGTGGTACTCTACAGTCAGTAGGACAAGTTGTAGCAAGTGGTGCTATGGTTAGTGAACCAGTAAAGGATTTATCTACTATATTTAAAATAGTTAGAGTAATATTATTGGTAGTAGTAGTATTTTTGTTTGGACATATAAAAAATAAATCAAATAATGAAATAATAAAAGAAGAAATTCAAGATAATAAAAAAGGTAAAATAAAAGTTCCTTGGTATGTACTAGGTTTCTTTGTAACTTGCATATTATTTTCGACAAGTATAATATCACCAGAGGTCTCAGCATTTTGTAAATCATTAAGTCATAAATTTGAAGTAATAGCATTAGCAGGTATAGGGCTAAGGGTTAATATAAAACATCTTATAAAACAAGGAAAATCAGTAACATTATATGGATTATTTGTAGGAATGATTCAAGTTATATCGGCAACAGTTTTAATAGGAATATTATTATAAGAATGTCTATTTAGACATTCTTTTTCAATAAAAAAAGAATGTAGTTAACTACATTCCTAAAATACTCTTTATTTCATTACATAATAAATCTAGATGTTTTGGATTTCTCAGTAAGTCAATTTCATTTACATTTACATATAATACAGGAGATTGATCATATTTATCTATCCATCCTCCATATCTATTATGAAGATTTTTCCAATATTCTATATCAACAGACTTTTCCATCTCACGCCCTCTAAGGCTTATTCTCTTAACTATAGTATCTATAGAGCCATCTAAGTATATCATTAAGTCTGGTCTTCTTAAATGAGGCACCATATCGTTGAATAAATCTCTATAAGTTATATAATCTCTTTTACTCATTTTTCCATTGTCGAACAAGTTTCTAGCAAAAATTTCTACATCTTCATATATACTTCTATCTTGTATATTGTTTAATCCGTTACTATCTATTTCTTTTTGTTGCTTAAATCTTTGTGCTAGGAAGTATAACTGTAAATGGAATCCCCATTTTTCTTGATCTGAATAGAAATCTTTTAAGTATGGATTTCCATCAACTTTTTCGAAATGAGTTTCAAACCCTAGTTTTTCACCAACTAATTTTGTTAAAGTTGACTTTCCTGCTCCAACATTTCCCGCTACTGTTATGAATAAGTCTCTATTTAAAGGCTTATTACATTGATTTACTAATTTAAACATTATGCTTGTCCTCCCAAGGTCTTTATTGCTTGTTCAACTTTACTTACTATAAAGTGTCTATCGTCATCGTTATTTAAAAAATCTAAATTTGAATTATCAACTTCTATTATAATAGGCTCTTTACCCATAAAGTTATGTTTTATAGATAATGGATTAAAATAGTATTTATATTCTAAGCTTAGTTCATTTATATAATTTCTAGCCATTTGTCTCTCAAAACTTCTATCTCTCATAGCAATTCTTTTCATTAAAACATCGGTATCTGAATTTAAATATATTATTATATCTGGTTGTGGTAAATCATTAACAAAAATATTATACATTTGTTTATATTTGTGGAATTGAACTTTATCAAGTGTTATTCCTGAGAATATAAGGTTTTTTATAATATGATAATCACTAACTACACCTTTAGATTTACTTAATACATTTTTTTCTATATCCTCTAATTGTTTTAATCTGTTAAATAGAAAAAATGCTTCTGTTTGTAAAGCATATTCTTTAATATCTGTATAAAATTTTGATAAAAATGGGTTTTCTTCAACTATTTCTCTTAAAAGAGTATAACCAAAATGGTCATTTAGTATAGTTGCAAGTGTAGTTTTACCTACTCCTATAGGTCCTTCTATTGCAATAAATGCACCTCTATTATTCATTTAAAATCACCCTCTAAAAATAATGTCTTATGTATTTTATCAAAAAAAAATTAAAAATTCTACTCTAGACTTTTAATTTTAAATTTGCATATAGAAAAATAGTTTATTTAATTTGTATAAAAATAGGGTAAATTAATAGTATTAACAATTAATAGATAGATATATATAAAGGAGCCATAAAAATGAATATTTATGAAAAAGATAATACGGTTATATTAGAGGGAGTAGCAGATTTTAATCCAAAGCATATATTTGAGTGTGGTCAATGTTTCAGATGGCACAAACAGGAGGATGGATCTTATACAGGAGTGGCTAAAGGAAAAGTGATAAATGTATCAAGAGAGGATGACAAAGTTTATTTAAATAACACTAATTTAGAAGATTTTAATAATATTTGGTATAATTACTTTGATTTAGGAACAAATTACACAGAGATAAAGAAAACATTAAAAAATATGGATGAATACTTAGACAAAGCATCTGATTTTGGATGGGGAATAAGGATACTTAGACAAGATGGATGGGAAATGCTTATTTCATTTATTATTTCTTCAAATAATAGAATTCCTATGATACAAAAAGCAATAGAAAACTTATCTAGAAATTTTGGTAAGTACATAGGAAATTATAAAGGAAAAGACTATTATGCATTTCCAACGCCAGAAGAGTTAAATCAAGCTACTCAAGAAGAAATAAGAGCATGTCAAACTGGGTTCAGAGATAAATATATAAAAAGTACAACGGAAAATGTAATAACTAATAATGAAAATATATTAATGTATGTAAACTTAAGCACAGATGAATGTATAAAAGAATTAACTAAATTCAATGGAGTAGGTCCAAAAGTAGCTGATTGTATTGCTTTATTTGGTATGACAAAAATAGATACGTTCCCTGTTGATGTTTGGGTTAAAAGAGTTATGCAAGAGTTTTATGTAGAAGAAGATATGAGTTTGCCTAAAATAAGAAAGTATGCAATTGATAAATTTAAAAATTTATCTGGATATGCTCAGCAATATCTATTTTACTATGCTAGGGAGCTTGGTATAGGCAGATAAATAAAAGAGGGATGGACTATGAGTGTTGTAGGTATTTTATTTTTAAGCTACTTAGTAATATCATATTTAGCTAGTTCAGTAATCTCAATGACTATTATACTTGAAAATAGAGATCCTGCTAGAACAGTAACATGGTTATTAATATTTTTATTGCTTCCTGGAATAGGATTATTAATATATGCTATGTTTGGTAGGAATATAAGAAAGATTAAAATTTTTAAAACACAAAAATTAGCACACAATATAAAAGAAGAAAAATTATTTGAAAATCTAGAAGAAATACAGGAATTAGTAAAATTAGAACAAGACTCGATTAAAGAAAAGACTTTAGCGGAAGATGAATTAGCAGATTATTCAAAAAAAAGAGTTATAAGTCTATTATTAAATACTGGTATGTTTCCTTTTACAACAAATAATAAAATAGATGTTTATGTAGATGGGAATCAAAAATTTGATAATCTTATAGAAGATATAAAGTTAGCCAAAGACCATATACATTTAGAATATTTTATAATAAAAGATAGTGAAATAGGAAGAAAGATAAGAGATTTATTAATAGATAAAGCTAAAGAAGGGGTAACAGTAAGGATTTTATATGATGATGTAGGTTGTTGGAGATTTTGGTTTCATAGAAAATTTTTTAAAGAGATGAAAAGAAATGGAATTTATATAATGCCATTTTTACCAGCAAAGTTCCCTATTATAGGAAGTAAGTTAAATTATAGAAATCATAGAAAGATAGCTGTGATAGATGGAAAAGTAGGATATACAGGTGGAATAAATATAGGTGATGAGTATGTTGGAAAAAATAAAAAATTTGGTTACTGGAGAGATACTCATATAAGAATAGAAGGAACATCTGTATATATGCTTCAAATGACATTTTTAGTAGATTGGTACTATACTACTAAAGAAATAATATTTATAAAAAAATATTTTCCTAAAATGGACTACTGTGGGGATAGTATGGTTCAAGTAGTAGCTAGTGGTCCCGATAGTGATTGGGAAGCTATACATTATGCTTATTTTTCAGCTATATGTCAAGCTAAAAAGAACATATATATAGAAACACCATATTTTATACCAGATGAAAGTATATTAAGAGCACTTAAAAGTGCAGCATTGAGTGGTGTAGATGTAAGAATTATATTCCCTAAGATTGCAGATCACAAGATGGTTAATAATGCATCTTACTCATATTTTGGAGATATATTAAAATCTGGTGGAAAAGTTTATTTATATAATAAAGGATTTATACACTCAAAGATAGTAATAATAGATGATAAGATAGCTTCAACTGGGTCTGCTAATATGGATTTAAGAAGTTTTATGCTAAATTTTGAAATAAATGCATTTATATATGATAAAGATGTAATTAGTATAATGAATAAAGATTTTTTTGAAGATATAAATAACAGTGAAGAGTTAACGGGTGAAGATTTTGATGGAAGAAATATTATAAAAAAGGCTAAAGAATCAATAGCAAGATTATTCTCACCAATATTATAGAAAATAATAAAAAACTATTGAAAAATAAGGTTAATTAATATACTATAATAATTATTAGCACTCTATATAGTAGAGTGATAAAAAATATTATAGTATATTAATTTTATACAATAAATTAGTTAAGACAATGTGGAATTTTAAAATTCATTTAATAATACAAATAAAACAGTAGGAGGAATATATTATGAAAATAAGACCATTAGCTGATAGAGTAGTTATAAAAAAGGTAGAAGCAGAAGAAAAAACTGCAAGTGGAATAGTTTTACCAGGGGCAGCTAAAGAACAACCTCAAATGGCTGAAGTTGTAGAAGTTGGACCAGGTGGTATTGTTGATGGAAAAGAAATAGTTATGGAAGTAAAAGTAAGTGATAAGGTAATATTTCAAAAATATGCAGGAACAGAGATTAAAATAGAGGGACAAGAATATACAATACTAAAACAAAGCGATATATTAGCAGTAATTGAATAATATTATTAGGAGGGGTTAAAATGGCTAAAGAAATTAAGTTTGCTGAAAATACAAGAAGAGCTTTAGAAACTGGTGTAAATAAGTTAGCTGATACAGTAAAGGTTACATTAGGACCTAAAGGAAGAAATGTAATATTAGATAAAAAATTTGGTGCACCTCT
>JAVXLU010000077.1:0-11334 GCA_036646635.1 Romboutsia sp. | reverse complement strand
TTAGTTATTTCACTATGAGTATTATCTGGCGATTTTATATCTATATTATCTATATCTTCTACATCTATATATTTTAAATATTTTCTTCTATAATCAATAGTTTTGTATTTGGATATTCCACCAACCCAATTTTTAAAACTATTTTTATTTTCATCAAAGCTGTCTATGTTATTCCAAATTCCTAATAAAATATCATTAACACACTCATCTTGATAATCCTTTAAGTTATATAAATGTTTTTTTACAATAGAATTTATAATCCATCCATAATTATCTATTACATACTCTAGTGCATCCTCATTTTTAGACCTTAACTTTGTAATAAAGTTTTTTTCATTAATTTTCATATCTTCCTTTCCCTTCGTAAGCTTACTTTGTTTTTTCTGTACACTTAATAATTCGATTACTCTACTATGTAATCTATCATAAAATTAATATTTTTTATATAAACTATGTTATTGATGTTTTTTCATTAGCATAATATAATATTTAAAGTGACTCTATAAACTTAAACTTAACAAAATAAGGAGAATTATATGGTAATAACTTTTTGGGTTATAGTTTCAATACTATACTTTATAACAAATTATGCTTTCAAAAATATTATACTATCCCCTAGAAAAACTAAAGAAGATGCTTTTAATTTATTATCCGAAAAAAATATTTACAATAAAGAAAATTTTGATGAATCTATATTAGAAGAAATTAAAATTAAAAGTAGTGATAACCTTGAATTAAATGGGTATTATGTAAAAAATTCATGTGATTCTAATAAAGTGATGATACTTATTCATGGTTATACAGCTAATCATTATATGTCTTTACAATTTTTAGACTTTTATTTAAACAAAGGATTTAACATTTTACTTATAGATAGTAGAAGTCATGGTAAAAGTTTAGGAAAATATGCTACTTATGGTATTAAAGAAAGAGATGATATTAAATTATGGATAGATTTTTTAAGAGTAAAATTAGGTAATCATATAATTATAGGTCTTCATGGTCAATCTATGGGAGCATCTACTGCTCTTATGTATGGCGGAAAATATAAAGACATTGATTTTATTATAGCTGATTGTCCTTATTCTAGTGGGAGAGATATACTAAAATATCAATTTAAAAATATTGTAAAAGTACCTCCTTATCCTCTATATCAAATGGTTAATACTTTATTTAATATTCGTTGTAAATTTTCAATGAATAAAGTAAGTCCTCTTGATGATATTTCTAATTTGAAAATTCCTATTTTATTTATTCATGGTAAAAATGATAAAATAATACCCTACTCTATGAGTAAAAAAATGTATGATATTAGAAATAATCCTGATGATAAAATTTTATTAGTTAAAGATGCTGATCATGTGGACTCTTATATGTGTGATAAAGTCACATATGAAAAAACAATTGATGATTTTATAAATGCTACTATAAAATACATCTAAAAATCTAATAGAACTTCAAAATTATAACTTTAATTTATATATTGATGGAGATTTATTTAAAGTAATTATAAAATCAAAAACTACTCAATACTTTATACAAACAAACTTAGTTAGCATCCCTGATTCTCAAGGCTATTTAAACCACTTGTGAGCAAGATAAAATTTTGACTATATGAGTCAAATCGAATTTTTTATTGCTTTTTATTTTATTGTAGCCTACACTTAACTTGAAAATATTTTATAATAATTAATATTTACGGGGGAATAGATTATGAAGAAATTAGCTGTAACAGACCGTTCTTTATGCCAAAACTGTTTAACTTGTGAGTTGGCTTGTTCTAATGCATTTTACAAAACTTATGGTTATTCAACTACTTGTATTAAAATTGATACAAAAAAAGATAACTCCATAATGGTAAAAGCATGTAATCAATGTGGACTATGTGCAAAAAAATGTCCTGAAGGTGCTATAAAACAAAATACTAAAGGTGTATACATGATAAATAAAAAATTGTGTAATGATTGTCTTACTTGTGTTGATGCCTGCCCAAAAGATGTAATCGCAAAACTCGAAGGAAAATCTACTCCAAGTAAATGTATAGCTTGTGGTATCTGTGTTGACGCCTGCCCTATGGGTATACTTGAAATTCAAGAAATATAATCTAAATTAATCTCATACATAAATTTATAACATACAAAGTGGAGTGTATCAAAATAACTTTTAAAGTTACTTTGATACACTCCATTTAAATTTTAATCTTCTAGTATAGAAAGTATAAGTTACAATGTTTTTTTAGCTCAATATAATTTAGCTTTACTAATTAATTTATTGTAAACATTTATCATATGTTTTTCATCAGTACAACTACTTATATCTTTAGTATCTATCCATTTTACACCACTATTTTCATCAGCCTTAATAACTAACACTTCATTTTCATCAGCTTCTAATACATAAGCTATTGATAAATGAAGATGTGATGCAACATACTTTTTATTTTTAATATGAGAAATTACTGGAAGTATATCTATACAACAAATATTCTTAGTTACTGGCAATACATTTTTGATACCAGTTTCTTCTTTAGCTTCTTTGATAGCAACATTTAATAAATCACAATCTCCATCAGCATGTCCACCAGTCCATCCCCAAGCATTGTAAATATTATGATGTATCATTAGTACCTTATTTCTATTTTTATTTATGATAAATCCAGAACTAGTAATATGTGCTACTTCATTTTCCCTAGTCAATACATTATCATTTTCTTTTATAAACTTTAATATTATTTCTTTATCCTTTTCCTCTTGTTTGTTAATAGGAATATATCTCTCTATCTCTTCAATAAAATTCATAATATACTCCTTATTTTTTTAAGTTTTTCATATATTGTATTGCTTTTAATGTACCCATTTTAGAATGATCAAATGTAAGTCCACCTTGGAAATAAACATTATATGGAGGTCTTATTGGAGCATCTGCACTAAGTTCGATAGAAGAACCTTGTATAAATGCACCTGCTGCCATTATAACTTCATCTTCATATCCTGGCATTGCCCATGGCTCTGGCTTAACATAAGAATCAACTGCTGCAGCTGCTTGTACTCCTTGACAAAATGCTATAACTTCTTCAGTATTATTAAGTCTTACTATTTGAATAATGTCACTTCTAACATCATCATACTTTGGAAGTACATCATATCCTAACTTTTCAAATGCTCTTGCACAGAATATAGCCCCCATTACTGCCTGGGATACTACATATGGTGCCATAAAGAATCCTTGAAGTACCGTTCTACTAGTTCCAAAAGTAAGCCCACATTCTTTACCTATTCCTGGAGATGTCAATCTGTATGAGATAAGTTCAACTAAATCAGCTCTACCTGCTATATATCCACCAGTTAAAGCAAGTCCTCCACCCGGATTTTTAATAAGTGATCCAGCCATTATATCAGCCCCAACATCAGTTGGCTCTTGAGTTTCTATAAACTCTCCATAACAATTATCAACCATAACTATAAGTTCTGAATTTATTGATTTTACAGTATCTATTACTTCTTTTATATCTGCTATTGTAAGTGATTTTCTCCAAGAGTATCCCTTAGACCTTTGTATCATTATAAGTTTTGTTCTGCTATTTATTTTTTCTTTGATTCCTTTTAAGTCTACATTTCCATCTTCTAGGAAATCTACTTGATCATATGTAATTCCAAATTCTTTTAAACAACCTTTTTCTTCCCTTATACCTATAACACCTTCTAGTGTATCATAAGGTTTGCCCGTAACAGAAAGTATCTCATCTCCAGGTCTAACTATACCTTGTAAACAAAGTGTAAGTGCATGAGTACCATTAACTATTATCGGTCTTACTAATGCATCTTCTGCTCCAAATACTTCAGAGTATATCTCTTCTATTTTTTCACGACCAAGGTCATTATATCCATATCCAGTAGTCCAATTAAAGTGGTTATCACTTAAACGAGCTTTTTGCATCGCTTTTAAAACTTTATATTGGTTATATTCTCTTACTTTTTTTATTTGTTCAAATTCATCTTTAATATCATTCATAACATCTTCAGATAATTCAAATATTTCATCATCTAGTCCATAAAATCCTTTTAGTAATTCTTTTGTCTCATTTAGCATATTATTCACCTGTCTTTAAGTTTAATTTAACATTAAAATTTTATCATACTAGATGCTTTTGTGCAAATCCATCGAATTATTCTGTAAATTAATGTTTTAATATTATAATAAATAACCTTTTGATTCTAATGATTTAATGACTTCATTAAAAGAGTCCTCATCTCTGCATTTTATTGTATGTAAGTGTATTCCATCTGTTAATTGAGATAAAGGATTTGCCATATCTAATTTAAGTTTTTCCATAAATTCTTTTATATCGCGTCTAGATGATACATATAAATCACCTGTTATTTGACCATATACACAATGTTCAATTATTACATTTACTACTGTAACACCTTCATCAACTATTATATTGAGTTCATCTTCAATAAAATCTTTACTATGCTTACAAGCTATAGTTTTTACTATACAATTTTTACTTTTCTCTTTATCATTTAATATATAGCCTTTAGATGTTGATATAATATCTTCTCCAGATGCTTTAAGTATAGCTATATCTCCTACTATAACTTGCCTACTTACATTTAATTCACTAGCTAAGTTTGTACCATTAATAGCTTGTTTTGAATTTTTTAATATATCTAATATTTTTTCTCGTCTATTTAAAACGTTCATTTAAATTCTCCCTAATGTGAACTATATAAAAAGCTCCATAGATTTAATTCTATGAAGCTTTCATTTGCTCTTTAAACACATCTTTGTATTATCATTTTAATGTAATATTTATATAATCTATTCTCAATATTATTCTTACACTTTTATTAATTATCTATGGTTATTATAGTTGTTATTAGTACTATAATTATTATTACTTCCTTGTTGAGAGTTATTATTTTGTAGATTTATAGATTTTGAAGGTAATATAGTAGAAACAGCATGCTTATATATCATATTCTGCTGTCTATTATCCCCTTCTATCATTATTATATAACTATCAAATCCTTTAACAACTCCCTTTACTTGTACCCCATTCATTAAATATATAGTTACAGGTATTCTTTCTTTTCTAGCATTATTTAAAAATAAATCCTGTAAATTTAAAGCTGCATTTTTCATTAGATATCCTCCCGAAATTTAAATTAGTTAATTATTATAAATTTGTTAATTAATAACATATCTCTATTATTCTATTCTATACAAATTATAACATATTTTCAATATACATAATTATATCATCTTTAAGTATTTTACTATCATTATAACTATCTAAGTCAAACCATTTAGCATGTTCATATCTTCTAAACCAAGTTAATTGGCGTTTTGCATATCTTCTTGAGTCTCTTTTAATTATTTCAATAGCTTCTTCTAGTTCATATTCACCTTCTAAGTACTTAATTATTTCTTTATATCCTATACCTTGCATAGATATATTATCTTTAGTATATCCCATATCAAGCAGATTTTTAACTTCATCAATAAGTCCAGATTCCATCATAATATCTACTCTTTTATTTATTCTTTGATATAAATATTCTCTGTCTCTATTTAATACTATTATTATAGGCTGATATTTATCATTAAATTTTAAGTCATTAGAAAAATCATTCATCTTTTTTCCACTTAATGCTACTTCTAAAGCTCTTATTACTCTTTTAGTATTATTTTTATGTATTCTATCTGCACTATCTTTATCAAGTTTCATTAATTTATTGTGCATATAATCAATACCATGTTCTTCAAGTTCTAATCTTAATTTTTCTCGAAGTTCACTATCAGCATCTGATTTTGCAAAATCCATATTATATATCAAAGAATTTAAGTAAAGACCTGTACCTCCAGCTACTAATACTTTTTTTCCTTTGTTATTTATATCTTCTATATAATTGTTTGCTCTATCTTGAAATTCAGAAACTGAAAAAGTATAATCTGGATTAACTTCATCTATTAAATAATGCTTAACTCCATCCATTTCTTTAATTGTTACTTTTGCACTACCTATATCCATATGTCTATATATTTGCATAGAATCTGCCGATATAATTTCAGCATTAAGTTCTTTAGATAAATCTATTGATAAGGTAGTTTTTCCAACAGCTGTTGGACCTGTAAGTATTATAATTGGTGTCTTTTTCATAATATCCCTTTCTTAACTACATAATTCTTTTAAACATTTTTTCTATCTCTGTCTTAGATATCTCTACTATAATAGGCCTACCATGTGGACAAGTAAAAGGATTTTTACACTCTTTCATTTGTTCAAATAACGATTTTATCTCTAAAGTATTTATCTTATCATTAGCTTTTATAGCTGACCTACATGCCATAGATGCAAATTTTTCACCTTTTAATTCATAGTTATTTTTAATTTCATCTATATTATCAATTATTTGTAGTATGAACTTTTCTGATTCTGGAACACCGAATAAAGTTGGCACACATCTTATCATTATATGATTATTACCAAATATATCTATTTCAAAACCAAAATTATTAAATAAGTCTAAGTTTTCTTCAACTTTTAACATATCTACATTTGAAATTTCTATTACTGATGGATTAAGTAACATTTGCATATTTATATCTGATTTGTAAAATTTATCCATGTATCTTTCATATAAAACTCTTTCGTGTGCAACGTGTTGGTCTAATAAATACATAGATTTATCCTTAGATAATATTATGTATGTATCAAATATTGTTCCAATAATATTATAGTCATCTAATGAAAATCCACTTCTATTTTCATTATTTTCAAAGAATTTTTGTTGTTCATCTTCTTTTATTTCCACATCATAATTCGGATAATTTTCACTTATATTTGATGTATCTTCTATACTATTTTTACTGTATTCATTTTCAAATTTAGCTTTATACGTATCACTTATTTCATCATTAAATCTATTTGTATCTTCATCTAACATACATTTTGTTGAATAAACATTATCCTCTTTCATTTTTTCATTGATATATGATTTATCCTTATCTTCATTTATAGTTTTCTTTTTCGCTAGTATTTCATTAACAGATAAAAATGTGTCTATTGGTTTTTCAGTATCAATTTTTACTACTTCAATTTTCTTTGTTTCTTTTTCAACAGGTATAATTTTTTCTTTGTTTTCTAGAGTATTAATAATTTTTGACTGAATTTTATTTTTATCATAAACTTCATATTTACCAATTAAATTAGATCTTAATAATTTACTTTTTATATAATCTCTAAGTTCTACATATAATTCTTGCTCATTTTCAAATTTTATTTCAAGTTTTGTTGGGTGTATATTAACATCTATACTTGATGGGTCTATTTGCATATTTAAAAAACATATAGCATGTTTATTTATCGGAACAATAGACTTATATGCTTCACTTATAGCATCTAGTATTATCTTACTTTTTACAAATCTTTTATTAATATAAATGTGTTGTAAATTTTTATTAGACCTATAAATATTATTACTTCCTATATATCCACTTATTTTAAAATATTTACATTCATAATTTATTTCAATTAAATTTTCACATACATCTTTTCCATAAATACTCCTTATAACACTTATTAACTTATTATCTCCGGGAGTATTTAACATTGCTTTATTGTTGTTTATATATCTAAACTGAATATTTGGATTTCCTATTGCTAGTTTATTTATTAAATCACTTATATTTATAGTTTCAGTATGAGTAGATTTTAAAAACTTTTGTCTAACAGGTGTGTTATAAAATATATCTTTAATAATGATAGTAGTTCCATTATTACTACCAATTGGTTCTTTATATATTATTTTTCCACCTTCTACATAAACTTTAGTACCAACTGCTTCATCTTTAGTTTTAGTAATCATCTCTAATTTTGAAACTGCTGATATAGATGCTAATGCCTCACCTCTAAAGCCTAATGAGTATAAATCGTATAAATCATCGATTTTATTTATTTTACTAGTAGCATGCCTTAAAAAAGATTTATCAACTTCGCTAGACGCTATACCACTACCGTTATCAATAATTTTTATAACTTTTTTACCGCCATCAACTATATCTATTATAACTTTAGAAGACCCTGCATCTATACAATTTTCAATTAATTCTTTAACAACAGAGGAAGGTCTTTCAACAACTTCTCCTGCTGCTATTTTATTTATAGTTAAATCGTCTAATATATTAATCCTCTTTATCATATTCATACCTCCATGAGGTTATTTTGATTTCTTCGCCTTATTTTGAAGCATATAAAGTGCATTCATTGCATCAAGTGGTGTCATATTTAATATATCTAAGTTTAATATTTCATCCCCTAAATTATTTTCACTTACTTTATCAAAAGATATTTGAGTAAGTGCTACTTCATTTAATTTTTTATATTCTATATTTAATCTATTTAATTCTTTTTTAGTATTTTCATTATTTTTAAGTAAATCTTGATAATCTAATTTTAAAGCTTCATTTTTAAATTTTTCTTTATTTACCTTAATCAATTCTTCTTCTAATATTAACTTATCTTGTCCTAATTTCTCTAATTCTTTTTCTAAGTTGTTTAATTTTACTAAAGCTTCTTTACTATCTTTATTATCGTTTGTATTGTTAATAACTAAATTATTTTCTAAATTGTCAGAGTTTATAGTAACACTATTATATACATGATTTTTTTCTAAATCTTTAAGTATATTTTTAGCTCTATCTATAACTTTATCAGGAAGTTTTGCAAGTTTTGCAACATATATACCATAACTTTTATCTGCACCTTGTGGTATTATTTTTCTTAAAAAAATTATCCCATCATTATCTTCTTTAACTGCTATTGAATAGTTTTTAACATCTTCAAATTCATTTTCTAAATCTGTTAATTCATGATAATGTGTTGCAAATAAAGTTTTACATTTTATATTATTTTGAATATATTCAACTATTGACCAAGCTAAACTTATACCATCATAGGTACTAGTTCCACGACCTATTTCATCAAGTATAACTAAACTTTTATCTGTAGCATTTTTAAGTATTAATGATACTTCACTCATTTCAACCATAAATGTTGATTGACCTTGACTTAAATCATCACTAGCTCCAACTCTAGTAAATATTCTATCTAATATTGGAATATTCGCACTCTCTGCTGGAACAAATGAACCAATATGAGCCATTAAAGCTATTATTGCACTTTGTCTCATGTAGGTAGACTTACCTGACATGTTTGGTCCTGTAATTATGTTTACAATATTTTCACCACTATTTAAGTACGTATCATTAGATACGAAGTTTTCTTCTCCAACAATACGCTCAACTACAGGGTGACGACCATTTATTATATCTAATTTATCATCTTCATTTATATTAGGTTTTACGTAATTATTAATGTATGCAACTGTTGCAAGTGATACAAATACATCTATATTTGCAATAATTTTTGCCACCTTTTGTATTCTATCTATATTTGAATATATCTCATTTCTTATATTTACAAATATATCATACTCAAGTGCTTTTATTTTATCTTGAGCATTAAGTATTTTATCTTCTATTTCTTTAAGTTCTGGAGTTATAAATCTTTCTGCATTACTTAATGTTTGTTTTCTTATATATGTTTCATCTATTATAGCAGTGGCTAATCCTGCTTTAGTTATCTCTATATAGTATCCAAATACCTTGTTAAATCCTATTTTTAAAGATTTAACATTTGTTCTTTCTTTTTCACGGTTTTCAATTTCTTTAATCATAAAAGCGCCATTTTGTGAAATATCCCTAAGTTGTGTTAGTTCATCATTAAAATCTGACTTTATTATATTTCCATCTTTTATAGTAATTGAAGGCTCTTCAATTATTGATTCTTTTATTAAATTATATATATCATTTAAATCATCTAATTCTTCTATATAATTTTTAAGTATTTTTCCATTAGATAATTTTATAGTTTCTTTTAAAACTGGAAGTTTTTCTATAGAGTTTTTTAAATGTATCATTTCCTTTGGAGTTACTTTTTCAAATGCAATTTTCCCACATATTCTTTCTATATCATATACATTCTTAAGGATTTCATTTAAATCTTCTCTTAACATAAAATCTTCTTTAATTTCTTCTATAACATTTAATCTTTCTTCTATTCTGTTTTTATTAACTAAAGGATCCTCTACATATTTTCTCATAAGTCTTCCACCCATTGCAGTAGATGTCTTATCTAGTACATAAAGTAGAGAACCTTTCTTTTTACTACCTCTTATGGTTTGAGTAAGTTCTAAATTATTTCTAGTGAACATATCTAGTACCATATATTCACTAGAGATGTATACATTTATAGAATTTATATTTGAAGTTACTTGCTTTTGAGTATTATATATATAGTTTAAAAGTATAGATAAACTATTTTTTATAAGATTCTTTTCATCAAATTTTATATTCTCTAAGTAATTTTCACTAAAGTATTTCTTTAATATATTAGTATCTAAATAACCTTCATTAAAACTTTTATTTACATATATATTTCCTAATGTTATTATATTTTGTAATTTAGGTATAAAACTTAAATCATTTATAATAATTTCACTTGGGTGAATTTTAGCTATTTCCTCTACTACTTTATCATAAGATATATTTGTTGCATTAACCTCACCTGTACTTATATCTACATAAGTTAATCCTATATTTTCTTTTTCTTTGTATATTGATAATAGATAATTATTTTTTTTATTTTCTAGTAAACTCCCCTCAAGCACAGTTCCTGGAGTTATAACTCTTATAACATCTCTTTTAACTATTCCTTTTGCTTGTGATGGGTCTTCTAACTGTTCACCTATTGCTACTTTAAATCCCGCTTCTACTAGCTTTGATATATATGAATTAGCACTATGAAATGGTACCCCACACATTGGGGCGCGCTCTTCAAGTCCACACGATTTACCTGTCAATGCTATTTCAAGTGTTTTTGAAGCTACTATTGCATCTTCAAAGAACATCTCATAAAAATCCCCTAGTCTAAAAAATAGAACACAATCTAGATATCTATCTTTAACTTCAAAATATTGTTTCATCATAGGAGTTAGTTTATTTCTATCGATTGTCATGGTATAACCTCCTTTATTTCTAGATAATTATTATATCATAAGTGAAAATTATTGTAATGTTATTTCAAATGTTATCATTTATGATATAATAATTATCTAAATTTATTTTATTTTTTAATAAAAAAAGTATGATATCTATCATACTTAATCTAAAAATCTATATTATCATTATTTTATATAGTACAACTTAATTAGCTTTAAATATACAAACTTAATAGATTATAAAAGAGGAGATACTTTACAATGAAAA
>JAVXLU010000076.1:0-11466 GCA_036646635.1 Romboutsia sp. | reverse complement strand
TAATAAACTCTAATAATCAATATGATATATTTAATATAAATAATAAATATATAACTGTATTTTATGATATTTATGAAAATAATAAAGTATGTTCATATCAAATAATACATGAAGATGCAGAAAAAAGTTTAGTAGGTATGTATCCAGATGAAAGTGAAAATATTAAAAAGAGTTTTGAATTACAAACTATAGACCTTGTAAATAGTACTAGAATAAAAAATAATTTAAATGCATTACAATATAGTGAAAAAGCTACTTTAAGTTCTAGAAATCATAGTCATGATATGATGAAAAAAAAATATTTTGATCATTTGAATAAAGAAAATGAAACACCTTTCGATAGAATGAAAAATCAAGGTATAGATTATATGGGAGCAGGAGAAAATATAGCAGCAGGTCAGACTAGTGCTATATATGCCCATGAAGCATGGATGAATTCGCAGGGACATAGAAAAAATATTTTGGGGGACTATAAATATATAGGAGTTGGTGTAATATTTGGAGGATATTATACTATATACTATACTCAAAATTTCTATATATAGCTTAACCTATGAAAGGAAGTCATTATCATGAGACATAATAACAAGAGTAAAGCATTGGTGGCTATACTAAGTCTAGTATTTATATTAGGTTTAAGTTTATCTGTATACGCGACTGAAAATGAGAAAGTATTTGTAAGAAACGGGTCTAGAGATAAAAAACTTATAGCTCTTACATTTGATGATGGGCCACATCCTAAAGAAACAAATCAAGTTTTAAATGTATTGAAAAAATATGATGTAAAAGCAACATTCTTTATAGCAGGAAAACATGCAAATTGGTATACAAAGCCATTACTTAGAGCAAATGAAGAAGGTCATGAAATAGGAAATCACACTTTTAATCATCCTGATATAAGTAATTTAAGTAGTTATCAAATTGAAGAAGAAATACTAAAATGTGAAGAAACGCTTATAAAATTTACAGGTAAAAAGCCAAATTTATTTAGACCACCATTTGGTAGCTATAATGAAAAAACTTTATCAAACATAGCAAAAAAACTAGGTTACAAAATAATTTTATGGAATACTGTAGACGCAAAAGATTGGAAGAATCCTCCAGCAAGAAATATTGCAGATAATATAATTAATAATGTTAAAAATGGAGATATTGTATTATTACATGATTATGCTACAAACAATACTGTAGAAGCATTAGATATTTTAATACCAAAACTTATTGAAAAGGGATTTAAGTTTGTTACAGTATCTGAGATAATCTATAATTAAATTTATATAATTAAAAAACATTCCTAAACAAATACTATATAATTTGTTTAGGAATATTTTTAATAAATATATAATATTATAAAAACATAAACTATTTTCGTAAAAATTAATATATTATATAGTAAGACTATCTTAAAAAGGATTGATTAAATGTATAATAAAATTTATGAGAGAAAAGAATTTATGATATTTCAAGTTAAAGATGGTTATATAGTATATAATACAAGAAAAGTTTTCGAAGAAGGGCATACTCATCTTAAGCATTTTGAATCAGCAAAGACTGCAATAGATTTAGTAATAAATAAAAAAGTTCCGAAGAGCACTGATGTATACTATTTATCTAGTCTTATAAGAATAAGTGAGGATAATCAGTATATAAGTAAAATCAATGAGTTGATAGAATCTAGAGAACAAAAGGGAAAAAAAGATAAGTATTATAATTCTGGATATAAAATAACAAAGAGAAGCATATAGCTTCTCTTTGTTTTGTTATTTATTGTTTAAAGTATTAAAGCATATATCTTTGTTTCTATGAACTAAGTAACTACAAATACCATCTCTATCATATTGTTTTAGTTTTTTTATAGCTTCATCCTTTGACATAGGAGGTGATATAGATTTAGTGTCCGATCTTATAATAACGTATTTATTCATTTTTAAAACCTCCAAAATTAATATATTTAAAATTAGTTTTTCAACAAAATAAATAAATATACATTATAACTATATTATAAATTATTCAAAAAATAACTCCGTTGACATACATTTCTAAAAGACTATATAATTAAAAATAGATAGATAAAAGATAGAGCCAATATATGTTTTAGAAAGATTATATATAAAATAAAATGTATATAAATTTTAAAATATTAAAAATAAACCCAGGGGGAATAGAAATGATACTTATGATAGATAACTATGATTCGTTTGTCTACAATTTAGTACAATATGTAGGTGAGTTAGGTGAAAAAGTAATAGTAAAGAGAAATGATGAAATAAGTATAAATGAAATTAAAATATTAAATCCAGAAATAATAATTTTATCTCCTGGACCATGTTCACCAAAAGAATCAGGTATATGTATAGATATAGTAAATAAATTCAAAGGAATAAAACCAATACTAGGAATTTGTCTAGGGCATCAAACGATAGGATATGTATTTGGTGCAAACATTATAAAAGCTAGTGAACCGGTTCATGGAAAAGTACATAGTATAAAACACAATAATAAAGGAGTGTTTGAAGGATTAAATAATCCTTTAAACGTAACTAGATACCATTCACTTATAATAGATGAAAAAAGTTTACCGGATGAATTAGAGGTAACGGCTATAACTGATAAAAATGAAATAATGGGTATTAGACATAAAAAATACCTAATAGAAGGGGTACAATTTCATCCTGAAGCTATATTATCAGAACAAGGTCATGAAATATTACAGAATTTTATAAAAAAATCTAGAGTAGGGGTAGGTGAATAGTATGATAAGAAAAATAGATACGAATTTAAATGCTTTTGAAATATTTACAATATTTAAGGATGACAAAGATAGTTTTATATTAGATAGTGCAATGGATTCTAAAAAATTAGGACGATATTCATTTATAAGTAGTAATCCATTTAGAGTAATAAAATATAAAAATAGTAAGAATAATCCACTTGATAATTTACAATATGAGTTAGATAAATACAAAGTTGAAAATAATACACATTTACCATTTATAGGTGGTGCTGTAGGATATTTATCATATGATATAGGTAATTATATAGAATGCCTACCAAGAAGTGCTAAAGATGATACTAATGTATATGATTTATACTTTGGATTATATAATTATACAATAGTAATAGATCACTTAGAAGAAAAAACATATATAGCCACTCCTGATTTAGACGTAGAAAAAGAAAAAATATTATTAGAAGGAATAGAAAAAAGAATAATAGAATCTGAACAAATAGGAATAGATTCTATTTGTTACGAAGAAAAAAAAATAAATCCTATAAAGTTAAAATCAAATTTTACAAAAATAGAATTTGAAAATGCAGTTAGAAAAGTACAAAATTATATAAAAGAAGGCGATATATATCAAGCAAATCTAACACAAAGATTTAGTGGAAAAACAAGCTTGTCAAGTTTTGAACTATATAGAGATTTAAGAAGATTTAGTCCAGCACCATTTGGAGCATTCTTAAATTTTGAACAAATCAATATCTTATCAAATTCACCAGAGAGATTTATAAAATGTATAAATAAAAATATTGAAACAAGACCAATAAAAGGTACAAGACCTAGAGGTAAAACAATAGAAGAAGATTTAAAACTTCAACAAGAATTAATTAATAGTGAAAAAGATAGAGCGGAATTACTTATGATAGTAGATTTAGAGAGAAATGATATAGGAAGAATTTCGAAAATAGGAAGTGTAAAAGTACCAGAGTTATTTGTAATAGAACCATATTCAAATGTAAACCACTTAGTTGCAAAAGTAGTAGGTGAATTAGATGAAAATAAAAGTTCGATAGACGTTATAAAAGCAACATTCCCAGGAGGATCTATAACAGGAGCTCCAAAAATTAGAGCGATGGAAATTATAGATGAATTAGAACCTACTCAAAGGAATGTATATACAGGATCAATTGGATACATTGGATTTAATGGTGATATGGATTTAAATATAGCTATAAGAACTATTATAAAGCAAAATGAAGATGTATATTTCCAAGTTGGAGGAGGTATGACTTGGGATTCAAATCCTGAGGATGAATATCAGGAGACATTAGATAAAGCTCAGTCGATAATGAAAGCTTTAAGAGGTTACTATGAAGAATAACGTATCATTTGATAGTAGCTTGGCTAAATTTGGGATAGGGCTATTTGAAACAATTAAGGTTAAAAATGGTAAGGTAGATTTAAATTTACATATGGATAGAATTAGTAACTCTATAAAAGAATTAAAAATTGGTACAAGTTATGAAAGAGAATATTTAGAAAATAAAATTTTAAAATATATAAAAGATAATAATGTTTATAATAAAGCGCTAAGGTTAACTGTATTTGATGAAGGATACAATATATCAACTAGAGATATACAATACAATGAAAAGAGTTATAAAGATGGCTTTAAGTTGAATATATCTCCTATAAAAAGAGGAAATAGCATACTTTATAAACATAAAACAACTAATTATTTTGAAAATGTATATACCAAAGATTATGCTAAGAATAATGGATTTGATGATGGAATATTTATCGATAGTAATAATAATATACTAGAATGTTCTATGAGTAATATATTTTTTATAAAAAATAATATATTATATACTCCAATTCAAGAACTACCTATATTAAATGGAACTACAAAAAGAAGGATTTTAAAACTTTGTGACGAATTTAACATAGAAATAAAACAAACATATATAAATATAGAAGATATTAGAGAATTTGATTTTGTATTTGTGACAAATGCTCTTATGGGGCTTATGAAAGTTGTACAAATTGATAACATAAATTACAACGAAGAAAATCATTTATTTGATAAGATACTAAAGTATTTATATATATAACTATTGGAGAAAATATATGAAAAATAAGATTTATGAAATATACAATCAAGAAATAGAAAATATAATAAATGATAAAAATATATTAGCGGTATTTTTAGTTGGATCTGTAAAATATAAGGATTTAAATCTAGAAACTAGTAAAATAAATGATATTGATATATTTGTAGTTTCTAATCAGACAGAAAATCAAATAAGAATAATAAAAAAGATAGATGAATTAGAATTCGATATAAATTATTTTTCGGAAAATGGAGTTAAATATTTTATAAATAAAAAAGAATATTTCTTTTTAAAAGAAATGAAAAATCCTGAGATTATATATGATAAAAAAGGTATAGGATTAAGTATAATTGATTTATGTAAGTATAAATATAAGGAAGGTCCTGATAAATTATCACAAGAAGAAAAAGAACTTTTAAAATCTGAAATACAATTAAAAATACAAAGTTTAAAATTAAAAGAAGAATATGAAAACTATGAATATGAGTTTTTGACTAATTTATATTTAAAAGATATAATAGTTGGGTATTTTACTATAAATAATAAGTGGATTCCAAAAGATAAAAAAATAATTAAAGAATTAAGAGAAGAAGATGAAGAACTTTTTAATTTAGTGGAAAATATACAAAAATATTATGAATATCAAGATTTACTAAATGTTTATAATTATGTTTTTGAAAATATAGATATAACTAAAAGTATAAAAATAACTTACTAATCAAGGGGGTTAAGTTAATGAGTAAAGTAGATAAAGATAAAATTAAAAATGCAGTCAGAGACATATTAGAAGCTATAGGAGAAAATCCAGATAGAGAAGGATTGATAAATACTCCAGACAGGGTAGCAAGAATGTATGAGGAAATATTTGCGGGTATCCACCAAGATCCAAAAGATCATTTAAAAGTGGTTTTCCAAGATGAAAAACATGAAGAATTAGTAATAGTAAAAGATGTTCCTTTTTATTCATGCTGTGAACATCATATAGTTCCATTTTTTGGGAAGGCTCATATAGCTTATTTACCTAAAGGTGGAAGACTTACTGGGCTTTCAAAATTAGCAAGAGTAGTAGACACATTAGCCAAAAGACCGCAGTTACAAGAGAGAATTACTAAAACTACAGCAGATATAATAATGGAAGAATTACAACCATATGGTGTAGTAGTAGTTATAGAAGCGGAACATATGTGTATGACTATGAGAGGTGTTAAAAAGCCAGGTTCTAAAACTATAACATCAGCTGTAAGAGGTATATTTGAAAAAGATATAGCAGCAAGAGCAGAAGCTATGAGTTTAATAAATATGAGATAATAAATATGGGAGAAAAATAATATGTTTGATTATGGTAAAAAAACTTATATAATGGGAATATTAAATGTTACTCCAGATAGCTTTTCTGATGGAGGAGATTTTAGCAGTATAGATGTTGCCGTAAAACATGCAAAAGAAATGATAAATGAAGGCGCAGATATAATAGATCTAGGTGGAGAATCAACTAGACCAGGCCATAATTATGTAGATGCAAAAGAAGAACTAAAAAGAATATTACCAGTTATAAAAGAACTTAAAAAAGAAATACAAGTGCCTATATCAGTAGATACATATAAAGCAGAAGTTGCAGATAATGCACTTGAACTTGGTGTATTTATGATAAATGATGTATGGGGACTTAGAAAAGATAAAAATATGGCGAGTGTTATTGCAAAATACAATGCTTATGTTTGTATAATGCATAATCAGGATGGTACTGATTATGATAAAGATATAATGGAGTCTATAAAAGAATTTTTATCTGAAAGTATAAAAATAGGAATAGATGCAGGGATAGATAGTAAAAAGATAATTTTAGATCCAGGAATTGGATTTGGTAAAACATTTGAACAGAATTTAGAAGTTTTAAGAAGATTAGGGGAATTAAATGAATTAGGTTATCCTATACTTCTTGGAACATCAAGAAAATCTGTAATAGGAAACATCTTAAATGTTGAGCCTAAAGAAAGAGTAGAAGGAACTATAGCTACAACGGTTCTAGGTGTTAGAGATGGAGTAGATATAGTTAGAGTACATGATATAAAAGAAAATATAAGAGCAGCTAAAATGGCAGATGCTATATATAGAAGGTAGGAATGTATGGATAAAATATTATTAAGTAATTTAGGATTTTACGGATATCATGGAGTTTTAAAAGAAGAAAGTATATTAGGACAAAAATTTTTTATAGATATGGAGCTTTTATTAGATACAAAAGAAGCAGGAAATACTGATGATATGAATAAATCAGTTAGTTATGCTGATGTTTATGAAATCGTAAAAGATATAACCGAAAATAAAAGATTTAATTTAATAGAAGCCTTAGCAGAAAATATATCTAAAGAAGTATTAGAAAAATTTAAACTTATAAAAGAAGTAATGGTTAGGATTAAGAAACCAGAAGCACCGGTAAATGGAATATATGATTATTTTGGAGTGGAAATAAGGAGATCAAAAGATGAGTAGAGCCTACTTAGGACTAGGAACTAATATGGGAGATAGAGTAGATTATATTAAAAGTGCTTGTGAAATACTATCAAATAATGAAAATATAAATATTATAAATAAGTCAAAATTATATGAAACTAAAGCATGGGGATATACTGATCAAGCAGATTTTTTAAATCTATGTTTAGAAATAGAAACATGTTTAGATGAATATAAGCTACTAGAAATTTGCCAAGAAGTTGAACAAAAACTAAATAGAGAACGAATAATAAGATGGGGACCAAGAACTATAGATGTTGATATATTATTTTTTAATGATATAATATTAGACAATGAAAATTTATCTTTACCTCATCCGAGAATAAGTGAAAGAGCATTTGTACTTATCCCTTTAATAGATTTAAATGAAAACCTATTAATAAAAGGCAAAGTAATTGGTGAATATTTAAACTCTTTAACGCGTGAGGAAAGAAACGAAGTAAAGGAGTACATAGGTGATGAAAAAAAACCTATTTAATGAAAATTCAAAGTTTGAAATAGAAAACAATGAGAATAGACTAATAGTAAAAGAAGATAAACTTATAGTGGCAGGTCCATGTGCTATTGAAAGTTATGAACAATTGTTAGAAACAGCAAACTTTATTAAAAATAAAGGTGCAAATATATTAAGAGGTGGAGCTTATAAACCTAGAACATCTCCAAATTCATTTCAAGGATTAAAAGAAGAAGGACTTGAAATATTAAAGGCAGTAAAAAAAGAAACTGGTTTACCTATCATAACTGAGTTAATGGATGTAAGGGAGATGGACAAGTTATGCGAGGTTGCAGATATTATTCAAATTGGATCTAGAAATATGCAAAATTTTACATTACTAAGTGAAGTTGGAAAACAAAATAAGCCAGTTATGTTAAAAAGGGGATTAAGTGCGACTATAAGTGAATGGATAGGTGCAGCAGAATATATTGCAATAGAAGGTAACCAAAATATAATAATGTGTGAAAGAGGTATAAGAACATACAATGATTATACTAGAAATACATTAGATTTAGCAGCAGTACCCATAATTCAAAAAGAAACAGGGTTACCTATAATAGTTGACCCATCACATGCTTGTGGTATTAGATATTTAGTTAAACCAATGTCAATTGCTGCATTGGCTTGTGGCTGTGATGGAATAATGGTTGAAGTACATCCAGATCCTATTAATGCATTATCAGATGGAATGCAATCACTTCATTTTAATGAATTTGAAGATTTAATGGATTCTATAAAAAGATAATAAGCATTTTAGTGTTATATTAAGTTAATTATTTAAATCTATAAAATAAAAAATATTAAAAAAAACCTTCAATTCTATAATGATTGGAGGTTTTTTATTTTTTTTAAAAATGATATAAATATAAATAATTATACTATAATATAAAAAATATTTAAAAATAAAAAAACATGGGTAAATCTGATTAAAATAGGCAAAATTAAATTAACAAATTTAAATAAAATAATACTAAATAGACAAATTAATAAAGAGTACTAATTATTTGAAATTATGTAAATAATCAATAAAGATTTATAATAATATAAAAAAATAAAAAAGTCGATTTTTAAGAAGGATATTAAATAAAAAAGTCGAATTATGTATAATGTGTATTTGACAAATGTGTAATATAATGTAAAATAGATATGTTAGACAAAAATTACACCAGAAGGTGATAATATGAATGATATAAAAGAAATAATAGAAGAAGTTAAAAGCAGATGTAGTATAGAAAATGTGATATCTCAGTATATTAGTATAAAACAATCAGGGTCAAATTTTAAGGGATTATGTCCTTTTCATGGCGAAAAAACACCATCATTTTATATAAGTACATCAAAGCAAATGTATAAATGTTTTGGATGTGGTGAGGGTGGAGATGCAATAAAATTTATCATGAGTATGGAAAACTTAGAATTTATGGATGCACTTAAATTATTAGCAAAACAATGTGGTGTAGAAATTAATACAAATATGGATGAAGCAACAAAGATTAAAATGGCAAAAATTAATAAATTCCAAGACATACATAGAGAAGCAGCTAGATTTTATTTCGCAAATTTAGGAAATGGTAAAAATCATGGATATGAATATTTAAGAAATAGAGGACTAGATGATAAAATAATAAAGAAGTTTGGACTTGGATATTCATTAACATCATGGAATTCTCTTATGAATTACTTAGAATCTAGAGGATATACAAAAGAAGAGTTATCAGAATGTGGTTTAATAACATATATAAAAGAAGGCAATAAAGCCTATGATAAATTTAGAAATAGAGTAATGTTTCCTATATTTGATTATAGAGGTAATGTAATTGGTTTTGGGGGAAGGGTATTAGACGATTCTACGCCTAAGTATTTAAACTCTCCAGATACTTTAATATTTAATAAAAGTCAAAATTTATATGGATTAAATTTTGCTAGAAAAGATGTAACTGATAGAACGATAGTTTTAGTTGAAGGATATATGGACTTAATATCACTTTATCAATATGGAATAAAAAATGTAGTAGCTACACTTGGGACAGCCTTAACAGAAGAGCAGGGAATCTTAATTAAAAGATATGTAGATACTGCTATTATTTCTTATGATTCAGATGATGCTGGAATAAAGGCAACATTAAGAGCTATAGAAATATTAAATAAGTTAGATATAAATGTTAAAATATTAGATTTAAAAGAAGCTAAGGATCCAGATGAATTTGTAAGAAAATATGGATTATTAGAATATAGAAAAGCTATGGATATTTCAATTCATCAAATAAAATATAAAATAGACAATCTTAAATTAAAGTTTAATATACAAAAAGATGATGATAGGCTTAAATTTGCTAAAGAAGCATCAAAAATAATAAAAGAAATAAAAAGTCCAGTAGAAATTGATTATTATACTAAATATTTAAGTAGTCAAATTGATATAAGTGTTGAATCTATAAAAAGAGAAGTATATGGTAAAAGTTATAATAAAATGGAAAACAAAAAACATCAAAAATACTCAAATAGAAAAGAAGAAAAAGTTATTGAGAAACCAAAAATAATAACGGATGGTAAAAAAATTGTTGAGGAAAATCTTATAAAAATAATGTTAGAAGATAAAAATCTTAGAGAAATAGCAATATTAAAGCTTGACAAAAATGATTTTTTATCAAAAGATAGTAAAGAAATTTTAAATTACATAATTAAAAACAGAGAATTGGACAAAATAACTATTGACAAAATGAAAAGTTTAAATATATCTGAAGAATATATTAAAGATTTAGAAAGTATATCTTTAGAAAGTATGAACTTAAATGATGTTAAAAGTATAGATGAAATAATAAAAAATATGAAGAAAAATAATCTTCATGAAAAAATTAATATATTATTAAAAGAACAAAAGACAATTGAAAACAATAAACACAATAATGACGCGAAAGAGGTCGATGGTAAGATTATGGAAATTGCTTTAAAAATAGTTGAAATAAGAAGGACACTACAAAAATTATAATAAGGAAGGAGGCGTGAGTATGGAAAAGAAAAATACTAAAAAAGAATTAAAAAGAGTAACAGCAAAAAGTTTAATTGAAAAAGGGAAAAAGCAGGGTTCTCTTACGCTTGCTGAGATAATGGAGGCTTTTTCAGAAACAGATTTAGATAAAGATCAAATAGAAAATCTTTACGAAACATTAGGTAATTTAGGAATAGAAGTAACTGAAATGAAAAATGATAAAGTAGAGATTAATTTTTCATCAGATGATGATTTAGAAATAGAAAATATTGATGAAGGTGCAGATGAAGAAGTTGTAAAAGAAGAAAATCAAATGGATTTAGAGCCAATAGATTTATCTTTACCAAAAGGTATAAGTATAGATGACCCTGTAAGAATGTATCTAAAAGAAATAGGTAAAATACCATTACTTAAACCACATGAAGAGGTTGAGTTAGCTAGAAGAATGCATGAAGGCGACGAAATAGCTAAGCAAAGGCTTGTAGAGGCGAACTTAAGACTTGTTGTAAGTATAGCCAAGAGATATGTAGGTAGAGGAATGCTTTTCTTAGACTTAATACAAGAAGGAAATTTAGGTCTTATAAAAGCTGTTGAAAAATTTGATTATGTAAAAGGATTTAAATTCAGTACT
>JAVXLU010000075.1:0-11935 GCA_036646635.1 Romboutsia sp. | reverse complement strand
ACTTTTGGAACAAGTGTATAGAGCGTTTAGAATAAATAACAATGAACCGTATCATAAATAAGGGCGATATTTAAAAATATAAAAAATGAAAAACTACTTATGTAGTATAGGAGGACTTCGATATGGCAAAACCATTTGTAAAATGGCCAGGTGGTAAGACAGATGAATTAAAAATTATACATGAATATATGCCAACTAATATAAATAATTATATAGAGCCGTTCTTAGGAGGAGGAGCTTGTTTTCTATCATTAGAAAATAAAATCTATGAGAATGCATATATAAATGACTACTCAAATGAATTAATTAGTCTATATACTATGATTAAAAATAGGAATGATAGATTTAATAGTTGCTTAAATGATATATGGCACTTATGGAACTATATAGGAATATTTGCAGAAGAAAACTATCCAAGAATCAGGCAACTATATTCTAGATTTAAAAATGATGAGATTACTTATAAAGAAATAGTTAATATAATAGATGGCTTTATAGAAGAGGAAAGATTACAAATTGAAAATGAAGTATATGATAGTATAAATATAACAAAAGATAATTTGATTAAAGAAATAAAAAAGTCTATGAAATCTAAATTAAAAACTATAAAGAATAATGAAATAAAAAAGGGAAATATTCCAGAAGAAGACTACTATAAAAATTTTGAAGCTGGCTTCAAAGCAGGAGTATATACATTTTATAGAGATTTATACAACAAAAGGGAAAATTTAGATATTTCTAAAGAATTACACATAGCATTATTTTTCTATTTAAGAGAGTTTTGCTATTCATCTATGTTTAGATATAATAAGTCCGGAGGATTTAATGTACCTTACGGAGGAGCATCGTATAACTCTAAAAGTTTTATAACTAAAATAAATTACTGTTGGTCACAGGAAATACAACAAATTTTAGAATATACACATATATATAACTTAGACTTTGAGGAGTTTTTAAGAAAAATAGAAATAGGAAAAGATGATTTTATATTTTTAGATCCACCTTACGATACTACTTTTTCAACATATGCAAATAATGAATTTACAGCAGAAGATCAAATAAGGTTATCTAATTATTTAATTAATGAATGTAAAGGTAAATTTATGTTAATAATTAAAAATACAGATTTTATATATAATTTATATAATAAAAAGGGAATAACAATAGTTGGCTTTGATAAAACATACAAGGTTAGTTTCCAAGATAGAAATGATAAGAATGTTGAACATATAATAATAAAAAATTACTAGCAAATAAAAAAGAAGTTTATACTTCTTTTTTTTTTGATTTTTAATTGACAAATTATAGAAAATCAAATACCATTAAATCAAGAAATCAAATAATTCCTTGATTTTACATGGGAGGATATTTATGGTTAAAATAGGAAACAGTATTTTTTTACATATAAATGAAATAGCTGAAGGATTTAATTCAAATGTAAAACAAATAAAACATTTTCTGGATGATAATAACGTTAGATGTATTAATTTTGAAGAAGACGTGTATGTTCTAGAAAGTGAGTTTTTACGGATATTTACAGGTGAAACACTAATACCTTCATATAATTCAAGTAAAAAAAACAATATAAAATATCCTGTTACTGAAAAGGAAATACTTGCAGAAGCATTAAATGTATTACAAAGGACAGGTAAAGTTTCAATTAAAGAATTAAGAGAAGTTTTAAAAAATATAATGAACTTATCAGAAGAAGACTTAAAAATTAATAAAAACAGAAATGATACAAAGTTTGATCAAAAAGTTAGAAATTTAATTTCTCATAGAGATAGCAATGGATTAACACGATATTGTGATTATGAGAAAATAGGAAAAGAAGGGTATCTAAAACTGAAAGAGAGGTAGTGAAGAATGAGTGTTTATACGGAACAGGAAATAATGGAAGTTGCTATAAAAATATTAGAGGAATACGGAGAATTAAATACAACGGAGCTTAAAGAAATACTTAATGACATAATGCAACCAAGTGGAGAAGACTTGCAAATAAATAAAAATAGAAGTGATACAAAGTTTGACCAAAAAGTTAGGAATATGGTATCTCATAGAGATACAAATGATTTATACAAGTATTTTGACTATAGTAAAAATGGAAGAGTAGGTATTCTAACCTCTAAGTCAATGATTAAAAGTAGTGTAGTAATAAAGGACGAAGAAACACCATACGGAGAAGTAGCGAAAGATACTAAAAAAATTGAAAAAAGAAAAGAAAAGAAAAGAGTTTTCAATGCAAGAAAAGTTGATTTTGAAGGTGTAAATAAAAGTAATAAAGAACTAGGGGACATGGGAGAAAAATTTGTACTTGAAATAGAAAAGAGAAACTTAGGATTACCTTTGAGCGAAAAAGTAAGGCATGTATCTGAGGAAGATGGAGATGGCGCAGGATATGATATATTATCATACACGCCACATGGAGATATACGTTTTTTAGAGGTTAAAACAACAACTTCAGGTAAAGAAACAGCATTCTACATAAGTGAGAATGAAAGGTTATTCTTAGAAACATACGGAGAAGATGCTGAAATAGTAAGAGTTTATAATTTTGATAAAGATAAAAAAATAGGTAATATTTACAGAATATCAGGCAAGTATTTTATTGATCAAATAAATTTACAGCCAATAGCTTATAAAGCTAAATTAAAATAAAAGGAGAAAAATAAAATGAATAATATAACAGAACAAGATCTTATAGACTTTTTAAAAACTATATTGAGAGTAGAAGATCAAATAAGTTTACAAGATTTTAAACAAAGGGTTAGAGAAGCATTTAGATTAAGTGAGCATGACTTAAGTATATCGACAACTAGACCAAATGAGATGATGTATGAGCAAAAATGTAGAAATATAAATTGTCATAGGAGTTTTCCAAGTGAACTAATAATATATGAAAATCAAGTATTTTACTTAAGATAAAGGGACTAATATTTAATAATCGTATTTATTAAATAAATAAATACATATTATAAAAATGAAGAATATCTATGCTAGATAGATGATTTCTATAGGAGCATAAAAATATTTGAGGAGATGTTGCAGTAAAAGCAACATCTCTTTTTTAATACAAAATAAAGGAGAGTATAATATGATAATTAAGATTTGGAAAGAGGAAGATTTAGAACTAGTAAGGAAGCTTCATATTGAAGTCAAAAAAGTCATAAAAGAGAATGTACAGGTTTTAGTAGAAGAGTATGGAAGAGAAAGAAGTGAAGCCAATCTTGGTGGATTTGTTGCGGTAACGGATGAAGAAGGACTAAGAAAACTAAAAGAACAGGTACTAAAAGATACACTACCTGAATACATAGATGAGATAGAAGGAGCTGAATACATTTCAGCTCTATTTTTGTTGAGTAATGATTTTGCAGTAGTAGTAATTTGTGAGGCATCACTAAGACCAATAATTGAAGGATAGAAAGGATATAAGCAATGTTTGATAACGATAGATACATAACAAGAGAAACATCTGAAAAAGTACCATTAGCATTACAAATACTAATGTGGCAAATGATAGATGAACTAAACGTAAAGAAGGACTATATACAAGTGTTTGAGATTAGACCATATAAAGAGGAACTACTAGAAGTGATACATAGACAGGAAATTCCCGAATTCACGTCTACATTGATAATAAATAACATTGGAATAGAAAATAAAATGAAAATATTTGTGATAGATAGTTTAGAGTACAGTACTATGTTGATGAACTATGAATACTAGAAGAATAACTAAGGAGAATAGATATGATAAATACAAAATCAGAGATAATAAATAAATTATTTTTTAGAGAACTACAACATTTGATGAATAAGTATAACTCTATGAATGAAGATACAATAATAGCAATAGAATCTGTAATTGAAGGAGTAGTAGACCAGGAGTTACAACAGTATCTAATTGATACACCACATAAACTAAATGAGATTGTGAATAAAGCGAATAAGGGTGATAGCGTGGAAACAGATGCTATATCATTCTTTGCATGGTACAATCAGGCAATTACTGATATAGGAATAGAAGATGCAATAGATAAACTAGAAGAACTACAAGAAAATAAATATTTAAAAATAGATGAATACCTTATACATGGCGATAATAAGGATTTGATGCAATATGCTAAAGAAGAATTAGGTGATATGTTAGACATGGAGTATCATGTGGATAGATTACTAGATAAAGAGATAGTAATTGATATGTGGATAAATGGAACTACTAAAGAAGAAATAATTGAAGAGATTGTGGATAATAGTGAGATTGAAGAAATACTAGAACTTAATCCACAGTATGCTTTTACAACTAGTAAAGGATATGAGTATAGATACTCACAGATAGAAATATAAATCAAATAATCTAAGAATATAACGTGAATCCGTGAAATAAAGATGGATTCACGTTTTGCTATAGAAAGGAGACTATAAATGATACAAGTAGTAATACTAGTAGCAGAAATAATACTACTAATACTTAGAGAAGGACTAACAGTAGAAGGTGCAACAAGTAAAGTATCTAAAGATAGTGGTGTAGATTATAAATCTCTATATAAAAAGGTACCGAATAAGTATAAGTAAGGGAGTGTTTTGACAATGAGTAAAGCATCTACAGGTAAGGCTAAATATTGCAAAATAATAAGGCAAGTTAAAGTAAGAGAAAATGATGAGGTTTACAGTATTGAGAAAATATTTTTGAATCACAAATATGAAGAAGAGATACGATTTTCATACTATAAAGACATTGTACGATTGGGTAAGTTACAAAAGGAAGCCTTCATACCAAGACCAGTAGACCTCCCAGAAGATAAGCTAATAGAGCTTATATCACAAGCTATAAAGAAAAAAGTATTTTCAAAAGAATTTGTAGATAAGCTTAGAGAAATAATAGCTTAAAGTGATGATTTAGTAATTAGTATTAGTTATAATTAATTAATACTAATTACTATCAATTTAAGGAGGACATAATGAAAAAGGAATATGTTGGTTTAGGGAGTATAAGTAAGAAAATATATAAAGAAACAGATACAGTACAGACATTCGAAAACTTTAAAAGTGAAATACTTAAAAGATATAAAGAAGTGATGGGATTATTAAATATGGATCATGAGATATATAAGGACAAAGATGAAAATGAATATAAAATACCTAAAACTATAGAACCAGCATTAATATTCTTTTTAAAAGAATTGAAAAAAAATGAAGTATTAAAGAAGATAAGAAAGACAAAATCTAAAGATGATAGATTAACCCAAGAGATGATAAATTTTTTTTACAATGCAGATATGTTATCTCAGCAAGAGAAGGAGAGTGCTTTATATGAGCTAGCAACAACTAATAAAAATTTGTATGATGATATATCAAGTGTACTATTGGAAGATACAAAACAAGATATAGAAAATATAAAACATTCTTTAAGGTACGATGGAAATATTGATTTTGTTAATTTTGAAGAAAGAATAATGTTAATTATAAAGTATAAACAAAAGATAAAGGATTTGTTAGATGAGATAACAATAGCTAAAGAAATATTAGATGGTAAATCTTTAGAAGAGTTGACTTATAATTTTAATTTAGATAGTTTTATACTAGAAAATAATATAAAAGATGCTATGTTAGAAGCAGAGATTGAACTAAGGCAGAGAAAATCATTTGTAAAAGAAAGCTTAACAAAAGAAGAAATAAATAATATTGAAGAAATAATGAAATCAATAGATTTAAAATTTAATAACAGAAAATAATTGAAGTAGTATGTGTACAGCATACTACTTTTTAATTGGTAAAAGTATGGAGAAATAGGGGGGGTGGTTTTTTTTTATAAAAATAAACCATTTTTTCAAGATTTGAAAAAAGTGATTTAATATATTTAAGGGCAAGAGGTAGCTACAAAAAATTAATAATAAGAGGTGAGGTATATTGAAAATATATGCTATAGATATAGAAACAGATAGCTTAGATTTCACTAAGGGTAAAATCAAACTTATATCTATATTTGGAGATGACAAAGAAGATACTTATTTAAATGCGGAAGAATTAAAATCAATACTAGAAGATTCAAAAATAGTAAAGATATTTCATAATGCGAAGTTTGATGCAACTTGGTTAAAGTACAATGGCATAGAAGTAAATAACTATACTGATACTATGATACTAGCTAAGATTTTGGGTCATGAGAATGTGAAGTTGAGTAATTTAGTTAAAATATATTTTAATAAAGAGCTAAATAAAGACTTTCAACACTCTGACAATTGGATTACTGACAGTATTAGTGAAGAACATAAGCAGTATTGCTTAGATGATGCTAGGTATACTTTTAAGTTATATGACAAGCTTATGGAAGAAATAAATAAGAATAACTTAAATGAAGTTTTAGATATTGAAATAAATACATTACCAGCAATAGTAGAATTGACAGTTAGTGGTATATATCTTGATATAGATAAATGGATGCTAGAAGTCAAAAGTTTAGAGAAGAAAGCTCAAGGAATAGAATTAGAGTTTAAACGTAGTTTATCAAAAGATACTTTAAATATTAATTCTCCAAAACAAATTATAGAAGCTCTTAATGAAAAAAATATACTAATAAAGAGTACAGCAGATGAAGTCTTAGCTCAATATGAGCATCAATACGAAGAAGTAAAGCTACTTAGAAAATATAGAAAAATATCTAAAAATATAAATACCTACGGATACAAGATACAGGAGTATTTAGATAGTGAAGGAGTAATACGACCATCATGGAATCAGATAGGAGCAAAAACAGGTAGAATGTCTTGTAGTAAGCCTGCATTGCAAGGAATTCCTAGTATAATGAGAAAGTACTTTAGAGCTAGAGACGGTTACACTTTTATAGTTGCTGATTATAGCCAAGTAGAGCTAAGAATATTAGCAGAAGTATCAAGAGATAGTACATTAATAGATGCATATAAAGATGATTTAGATTTACACTCTATTACAGCTTCTAAAGTATTAAATAAGTCTATTGAAGATGTTACTGAATTAGAACGAAAGATAGGTAAGTCTTTAAATTTTGGTATAGTATATGGAATAACTGAAAATGGTATTCAAAATCAAATAAAAAAGAATTTGGATATAGAACTAACGAGAGAAGAAGCTATGAAGTATAGAATGAATTTTTTTGAAGCCTATAAAGGAGTTTATATCATACAAGATATTTTACTAAAGTCGCAAAGAATTAGAAGTTTAGGTGGTAGGAGTTGGAGTGGAGATTTAAAATCTAACCAAAAACTAAATTACTGCATACAAGGAACAGGGGCAGATATATTGAAAACAGCTCTATCATATTTGATGGAAGCCAAAGATAATGAATGGAAGTTATGTGCAGTGGTACATGATGAGATTTTGTTGGAAGTACCCAAAGATGATGCTTATAGAGCTAAAGAAGTATTAAAGAATAGTATGGAACAAGCTATGAGTAAGTTTGTAAAAGAAGTACCTTGTAAGGTAGATATAAAAATAAATAATAGTTGGTGTAAATAGGAGGATAACATTATGAAGATAAAGCAAGGAAATATAACAGTAAATATAGAGAATAGTACTAAAAATGTTCAACCAGGGACATATGAAGGTGTAATAGTAAATGCAACTCTAAAATTAGATCAATCTACTCCATATGGATTTAAGAATATATTAGATATAGAAGTAGATATAAATTTAGGTGTAACTACAATAACTAAAAAGAGTAGTTACTATATTTCAGATAATATAAATAGTAGATTTTTTAAATTTATAAATGATATGAATTTAATTGAACAAGATGAACTAGATATAGACGAATTAGTTACGAAAAGAGTGATTTTAACAATAGAAAATAATCTTACAAATGGTGTCACTTATAGTAATATAGATAAAATCGTTCCTTATGAAACTAATGGGGAGGTAGCTTAATTATGATTCAATCAGTAAATGTATTTTCAGGACAATATGTAAATAAATATTTTGATTTAAAAGATAAAAGAATTTATGAAAATTTCATATATAGAGATGAAGATGATAAGTTAAGGTTAAACTCTGTTAAGTTTATAAATTCATTGAAACACATATGTAAAATAGTAGTTTTTAATGAAGATTATCTTGTATACAATTACAATACAAAAATATATGACAAATTAGATGTAATAAATCTATCTAGGATAATTAAGTTTATCCTAGATACAATAGATAGAAATTTTTGGAGTTTAAAACTAGAATCGTTTATAGTGACTATAATCAATAGAGATTTTGAATTCATTACAGATATACCAATTTATAAAGACTACATTTTTTTTGAAAATGGTATATATAACATACAAACAAAGAAGTTAGAAAAATATACTCCTAATATATTGGCAACATACAAGATTAATAATAAATATGTAGTGGGTAGTAGTTGTAATAGATTTTTAAGCTTTATTAATATAATAACTAATAGCGACAAAGAGCTGACTATGCTTATACAAGAGATAATGGGTTATGTATTAGTTAATAATACAAAAGCTCAGAAATTCTTTTTATTCTATGGTGAAGGTAGCAATGGTAAAAGTGTTTTAGAAGCTTTAATAAGAGCGATGGTAGGTAAAGAAAATACTTCTTCTGTATCATTAGAGCAATTAAGAAGTAATTTTGTAATAGGTAATATTGTTGGAAAGTTAGTAAATATAGCATCTGAAAATGAGTCTGACTTTGAAGCAGAGAAATTAAAAGCTATTACAAGTGGAGATAGCATTACAATAGATCAAAAGTATAAGGAACCCTATCAACATATTCCAACATGTAAAATGATATTTATTAGTAATTCTTTACCGAATACAAGTGATAATAGCTATGGTTTCTATAGGAGACTTATAATAGTACCATTCAACAAAACTATTAAGAGTGAAGATAGAGATGTTAACTTAATTTCGAAGTTACTTGGAGAGATAGAAGGCATTTTACAATGGTCTATAATGGGTCTAGAGAGATTAGTAGAAAATAATTATCAATTTACTAATCCTAGTGAAGTATCTAGAGTGATAAAGCAGTATAAAGAAGAGCAAGATCCAGTATATCTTTTTTACAAAGATAAATTGACATATAAAGTAGGAGCTAGAATCAATAAAAAGAAAATATTAGAATCATATTTACTTTGGTTAAATACAAGGATGATTAGCCCTAGAGGTACAGATAGTTCGAGTAAGTTTTGGAAAGAGCTTAGACGTGTTACTAAAAGCGAATCAATAGAACTTGATGAAACTAAATCAGGTAACTACTACTACATTAAAAATTTTGAATTAGTGGCTTAGGGGTAAGGGTGGTAAAGATAAACAAAAAATATTTATAATTTTAATATTTAGATTATTTTTTATATTCAAATACCACCCTTACCACTGAAAACAGTAAGTAAAATAATTTTAAATAGATATTATTAATTAGAAGAGGTAGAGTTGAGATGAATACACCAACTATAGAACAAATAAATGCAGAAGAAATAATAAATATACTAAGTAACATAATACAAAAACACATAATAAAAACTAAAGAAGATGTAGGAGGAGAAGATAATGAGTAAGAGAGTAGCTATATATTGCAGAGTTTCAACTATAGAGCAAGCAGAGGAGGGGTACAGTATAGACGAGCAACAACTAAAACTTAGACAACATTGTGAATCTAAAGAGGATGTAGTTGTAGAACTGTATGAAGATAGAGGTATAAGTGGGAAAAACATATCAGGTAGACCAGGGCTAAAAAAGCTACTAGATGATGCAAGTAAAAATAAGTTTGATTTAGTTTTAGTGTGGAAGCTAAATAGAATAAGTAGAAATCTATATGACATATTAAAAATAGTAGACTTATTAGATAAAAACAACATAGCATTTAGATCGTTATCAGAGAGTTTTGAAACGGAGACACCGCAAGGTCGTCTCCAACTAAACATAATAGGAGCAATTGGTGAATTCGAAAGAGAAACGATTTCCGAGAATGTAAAGATGGGAATGAGTGCAAGAGCTAGAGAAGGCAAATGGAATGGTGGCAAGGTTTTAGGATATGATATTGTAGAGATTCCATCAGAAGGTAAGAAGAGAAAAAATACTAAATTAGTAATAAATGAAACAGAAGCAATGACTATAAGGAGAATATTTGAGCTATATAGTAAAGGTAATGGATATAAAGCAGTAGTGAATACAATAAATAAGGAAGGTCATAGAAGTAAGAGAGGTAATGCATTTGCAACAGCTACAGTAAAGGAAATACTAACTAATCCAGTCTATATTGGAATGATAAGATATAACTTAAGACAAGATTGGAACAAGAAAAGAAGGAAAGGTATAAATCCTAATCCAATACTTGTGGAAGGAGAACATGATGCAATAATAGATAAGGAAACGTGGGAAAAAGTGCAAGTCATAAACAAGCAAAGGAGTAAAAAGCAACAGAGAAGATACAGTACAGAGGCATTACTTACAGGCATTCTAAAATGTCCAGTTTGTGGTTCAGCAATGACTATAAGTAGAACAACTAATACATTGAAAGATGGTACTAAGAAAGTTGAAGAATACTATGCTTGTGGTGCATGGAAGAGTAAAGGAACAGCAGTATGTAACTCAAATACAATAAAGATAAATAAAGCTGATGAATATGTGTTAGACAAAGTAATGGAGCTAGTGAATAAAGAAACAGTACTAAAAAAGATAGTAGATAATATAAATAAGAATAAATCAAATAAGCTTAAACCATTACTTAAATCATTAGATGTGGTAAATAAAGAAATAGATAAGCTTAATAGTAAGAAGAATAAAGGTATTGAGCTATTTGAAGATGGAATATTAACTAAGATAGAGCTTGGAGAAAGAGTAAAAGTAATAAATGAAGATATTGAAAAATTATCATACAGAAAACAAGAGATACAACAAGATATAGATATATCAGAAGGTGAGCCAGTACCATTTGAAGTGGTAAAGGAAGTGTTTGATAAGTTTGGACAAATATTTAGAGAACTAGGTACTAAGGAACAAAGAAAACAAGTAATGCATTTATTGATATCTAAAGTAACTATGAATAAAGCAAGAGAAATAGATAGTATAAATATTGAAATAAATGATGATGTGATAATATACTTAATGAAGGATGGATTGCCTAAACAACAGGCTAATCCATCCTTTTTGCATTTATTAGGCATTAATAGTGTTAATTTAAAAATAGTGATATAATAAACTGTAATAAGACAATAAAAAAGGTAAGGGTGAGTATTTTAATGGGGAAAAATAATATAACAGAATCTAAAATGATGGAAGTTTTAGATTGGAGTTACGATAAAGCTATAAATGGATTGCCAGGGATGGATACAGCTGAGGAATTAGCGAGTAGTTACCTTAGAAAATCTAGTTCAGTTGATGAAGCAATAGATAAATTCATTAAATGGCAACAAGCTAAATGTGCAACCAGTGGATTTTTAACAGGTTTAGGTGGAATAATAACATTACCAGTAGCTATACCAGCTAATATAAGTTCAGTAGTATATATTCAAACTAGGATGATTGCAACTATAGCGTGTATGAGAGGATTTGATTTGAGAGATGATCAAGTTAAAACACTTGTTTATGTATCACTAACTGGTCAAGCAGCCGCAGATATATTAAAACATGCAGGTATAAAAATAGGAACTAAGATGAGTACAGTACTAATAAAAAGAATGCCTATTGAGATTATAAAGCAAATCAATAAAAGAGTAGGGTTTAGGCTTGTTACTAAATTTGGAGAAAAAGGCGTTATTAACTTAGGAAAATGTGTACCATTAGTAGGAGGAGTAATAGGTGGTACAGTAGATGCTGTTGGAACAAATACTATTGGTAAAACAGCTAAAAAGGTTTTTAACTAATAATATATAAAACCTCCTTTGGAGGTGTAACGGAGAACCGTATCACAAGTAACGGAGCGCGGTTTTGGATGAAGATGTTAATAGAGAT
>JAVXLU010000074.1:0-11971 GCA_036646635.1 Romboutsia sp. | reverse complement strand
AATAAACGAATTAAAGAAAAATTAAACTGGCGTAGCCCAATTAATTATAGAATTGAATATGAATCTAAAATTGCTTAAATTAAAAATACTGGAATGAAAATTCATTCCAGTATAAAGTCCAACTTTTGGGTCTGAGTACAAGATTATCTCCTTTTTTACACCTGTAAATATTTTATATTTATTATTTAGCGCCTTTACCACCATTTAATTCCATATAGAATACACTTGATGTCGCTTTATTTTTAAAGTTTGCATCATTTTTATATTTTTCAACAAACTCAGAAGATAATTTAACTAAATCTATATTTCCATTTTCATATAAGTTAATATCTGCATTAGTCTCTTTTACTATTTTTACATTAACTTTGTTTAATTTAACATTGCTTGTATCCCAGTAATTAGCATTTTTGCTCATTATATATTGATCTTCTATTTTCCAAGTAGTTAAAGTAAATGGTCCATTGTATATAGTTGTTTCTACAGAGTTACCAAACTTATCACCTTGAGATTCAACAAATGCTTGATTTACTGGTAAGAATCTTGCATCAACTACAAGCTTATCAAAATAAGTTACAGGTCTGTTTAGTTTAACCTCTAAAGTATAATCATCAATAGCTGTCACACCAACTTTATCTAAACTTCCATTTTTTAAATTAGCATCTTCAGCTCCTTCTATATCATATAATATCCATGCATATTCAGATGCTGTTTTAGGATCTAAAGTTCTCTTCCAAGAATATTCAAAATCTTTAGCTGTAACTTCAGTACCATTTGACCATTTAGCACCTTTTCTTAAATTAAATGTCCATGTTAATCCATCTTCAGATGTACTCCATTTTTCAGCCATTCCAGGAACTGCATTCCCTTGTTCATCAACTCTAGTTAATGCTTCCATAGAGTTTGATAATATTATTGAAGATTCTGCATCTGTAGCCTTACTTGGATCTAATGATGATGCATCTGCACTTCTACTTACATTTAATTCCTTATTTGCTCTATCTACATCAGCTGTTTTAAATCCATACTCTGCACCCCAGTTATTTCTAAGTATTCCACTAACTTCTGGCTTTTCTAAATATGAAGTTGTTCTTTGATATAGTGGTACCATATATGCATCATCTAGCATAAGTTTTTCTGCTTGTGCGTATTTAGCCCATGATGTATCTAAATTAGATTCTTTTTTAGCTTCATCTATTAATTTATTATACTCTTCACTATTATATCCAACTTGCTCTGCATATTGTTTTCCAGCAACCATTGTGTCTAGAAAAGTAAGTGGATCTGGATAATCTGGAGACCATCCCGCTGTAGATATATGGTAATCTCCACTTTGTTGTAACTGTAATTGTTGCTTAAATGGTACTGATTTTATTTTAACCGTAGCACCCTCTAAAGAACTTTGAATTTCTCCTTGTAAGTATTCTGACATTTTTAAAGATATATCACTATCTGAAGTTAATATTTCTAATTCTACATTATCAAATCCAACTTCTTCCTTAGCTTTATTCCATGCTTCTAATGCTTTAACATCATCATGTGGATATCCTGCATCTTTTGTTAACTCTATATAATCTTTTCCATTATTAACTGCAAGACCTTCTCCTGTAAAATAGCTAACTGCTTTTGAACCATTATTAAGTATTACATCGCATATAGGTTGTTTATCAACTGCAAGAGCAATAGCTTCTCTTGCATTTTTATTTGATAACACCTCATATGGATTTCCTGTTCCACCTTTCGAGGAACCACCTTCATTTGTGCTACTACATCCAACTAAAGCTGTACTAGCTAAAGCTGTCGCTGCAAATATAGCTGCTAATCTTTTTCTTAATATCATATACACCCCTCCATTTTACTAACTATTTATTTATTTATTTATGATTATATATTAGAATAATATAAATGTCATTAACTTTATGTTTTATTTTTTATAATTTTCTGAAAAATTAATTATTGCTTTTAAGTCTATTTCATATTACAATATTATATTAATACAAGATTTTAAAAGGAGGTATTATGAAGTATATTTTAAAATTAATTTCAATAAACGCAATTTTTAGTATTTTTTATACAATTTATGTAGGATTTAAAAGATTCGCTTTCTTAAACTGCTCTTTTACTATTGGTATGCTTTATTTGCTATTTGGTATACTATGCTTTATTTGGGAAAAAGGATTCTTTAATATTACTTTATTTTCTTTTAATAAAATTTTCCAACAAACTCAAAAAAGAAATTGTATTTTAGTAGAAGAATCTGATTTAAATATAGAAGAATTTATATATAAGAAAAACAGTTTTTTTTATACATATCATTTATTATCATCAGGTTTTGTCATTTCATTAATAACTACAATAATTAGTTTTTCTATATAAAAAAATTACTTTTTATATTTTTTTAATTTTATATAAAAATTATACATATAAATGTATTAATATCACTTTAATACTTTTAAAGTATATGCAAAATATAATTTAAAAATATTAATTTTTATAAGTTATAAATATTATCTTTATCAATATTAAATATATTTAGGAGGTGTAGCGATGTTTCGCTATGTGTTAAAACGTTTAGGGTATATGATTGCAACTCTTTTAATAGTTATATCTATTACCTTTTTCTTAGTTAGGCTTTTACCTGGTTCTCCTTTTGATGAGGCAAAATTAACTACTTTACAAGTTGAAAACTTAAATGAACAATATGGATTAAATGATCCAGTTCCAGTTCAATATGTGCGCTATATGGCTAATGTATTTCAAGGTAAATTAGGAACATCCTTTAAATGGGATAATAAAACTGTTGAAAGTATTATTGGTCAACGTATTTTTCCATCTGCAATTATAGGACTTCAGTCTATTGCAATTGGAACTGTCATCGGATTATGCCTAGGCATACTTGCAGCACTTAAGAAAAATACTTTTTGGGATTATACTACTACAATAATATCTGTTATAGGAGTATCTGTTCCTTCTTTTGTATTTGCCGCACTGCTTCAGCTTTATATAGCGCTAAAAACCGGATGGTTTCCTATCGCATGGGGTATGCCTATAGGTTCAGATTTTAAATACATTTGGACTATACTTCCATCTATATCATTATCCTTTGTAGCAATAGCAAATGTTGCTCGTTTTACTAGAACTGAATTAGTTGAAGTTATGAGTTCAGATTATATAGTAACTGCTAAATCTAAAGGTTTAAGTAATTTTACAGTAGTCTTGAAGCATGGTATAAGAAATGGGTTAATACCCGTTATAACTGTTATTGGACCTTTAGTTGTAAGTTTACTAACTGGTTCCCTAGTTGTAGAAAAAGTATTTGGTGTACCTGGACTTGGAGATTTATTGGTTACAGCTATAACTACTAATGACTTATTTGTTATATCTGGTGTAGCAATATTTTACAGTGCCTTTTATATACTAACAATATTTACAGTAGATATACTTTATGGAGTAATTGATCCTAGAATACGTTTAGCAGGAGGTAATGAATAATGATAGATAAAGTACTCGTTGATGGAAAAGACACTACATTATCAAAAGACTTATTTATATTAAGTCCTTCTGATATGAAAGAAAATGAAGCTATAACTAGACCCAGTTTAACATTTTGGCAAGATGCTAAAAAAAGACTATTTAGAAATAAAGGTGCCATGTTTGGACTTACAATCATAATTATTATTGTTTTAATGGCTATATTCGCTCCTATATTTTCAAAATATAAATATGACCAACAAAATTTAGCTCACTCTAAAATACCACCAAAAATGCCTATAATCTCTTCTTTAGGAATAATGGATGGTCGTTCTACTATTGATGGCAGTGATGTCTATAAAGCAAAGAATATAAAAGAAAATTATTTATTCGGTACAGATTACCTTGGACGTGATATATGGACTCGTGTATGGGCTGGCGCTAGAGTTTCTTTATATATAGCTGTAATAGCTGCATTATTAGATTTAATAATTGGAGTTACCTATGGAGGTATTTCTGCATACTATGGTGGAAAAGTTGATATGATTATGCAGCGTATAATAGAGGTAATTACAGGTATACCATCACTTGTTATACTTACCTTATTTATAGTAGTTCTAGAACCTGGTATTTTGTCAATGTCACTTGCAATGGCTGTATCTGGATGGACTGGTATGGCTAGAGTTGTTCGTTCTCATGTACTTAGGCTTAAAAATCAAGAATTTGTTTTAGCATCTAAAACTTTAGGCGCTTCTGACTTTAAACTTATAATAAAACATTTAATACCCAATATTATTGGTCCAGTAGTTGTTATGATTATGTTTACGCTTCCAAGTGCAATATTCTACGAAGCATTTTTAAGCTTCATAGGTATAGGTTTACAACCACCAAATGCTTCTTTAGGTGTTTTAATAAACGAAGGATTTAAATCATTCCAAACTCATCCTTATACGATGTTTATACCTGCTACAATAATTTGTTTATTAATATTTAGCCTAAACTTATTAGCTGATGGATTAAGAGATGCTGTTGATCCTAAAATGCGTAATCAATAATTATTATGGGAGATGAGATAATGGAAAAATTATTAGAAGTAAAAGATTTAAAAGTTAACTTTCACTCTTACGGCGGTCAAGTTCAAGCTGTAAGAGGAGTTACATTTGATTTGTATAAGGGCGAAACTCTTGCCATAGTTGGTGAATCTGGATCTGGTAAATCTGTTGCTTGTAAAACTATTGTAAGAATATTATCCTCAAATTCAGAAATAAAAGGTGGAGAAATTTTATTCGAAGGAAAAGATTTAACTAAGCTTCCAGAAAAAGATATGGAACATATTAGAGGCAAAGATATAGCGATGATATTCCAAGATCCCATGACATCTCTTAATCCTACTATGACTATCGGAAAGCAAATTGCTGAAGGTATAATTAAGCATCAAGGTCTGTCAAAAGAAGAAGCAAAGAAAAAAGCTATTGAGCTTATAGACCTTGTTGGTATTACTTATCCTGAAAAAAGATATAAGCAATATCCTCATCAATTTTCTGGTGGTATGAGACAACGTATAGTCATAGCAATAGCGCTAGCATGTAATCCTAAACTATTAATAGCTGATGAGCCTACTACAGCTCTTGATGTTACTATACAATCTCAAATATTAGAACTTATAAAAGAAATACAACAAAAAACAGGAGTTTCTGTTATATTTATAACTCACGACCTTGGTGTTGTTGCTAATATGGCCGATAGAGTTGCTGTTATGTATGCTGGTAAGATTGTAGAAATCGGAACATCTAGTGATATATTCTATAATCCTCAGCATCCTTATACTTGGGGTCTTTTAGGGTCTATGCCAACATTAGATATAGGCGATAATGATTTGCATAGTATTCCTGGTACTCCACCAGACCTAATGAATCCTCCTAAAGGTGATGCATTTGCTTTACGTAATTCTCAAGCATTAAAAATAGATTTTATCGCATCTCCTCCTATGTTTAAAGTTAGTGATACACACTATGCTGCCACTTGGTTATTACATCCTATGGCTCCAAAAGTTGAAAAACCCATAAATATTGGAAGAAAGCAGGTGCATTCAAATGAGTAAAAAGAAACTTTTAGAAGTAAAGAATCTTAAACAGTATTTTAACATTGATAGAAAATCAGTAGTAAAAGCTGTTGATGGTATAAATTTCGATATCTACGAAGGTGAAACTTTTGGATTAGTTGGAGAGTCTGGTTCTGGTAAATCTACAACTGGTAGAAGTATTATACGTTTATATAATCCAACTTCAGGAGAAATAGTATTTGATGGTAAAGATATATCTTCTAAATTAAATAAAGAAAATAAAAAATTCTTAAATAAAAATATGCAGATGATATTCCAGGATCCTATGGCTTGCCTTAATCCTCGTATGACAGTAATGGATATAATAGCTGAAGGACTTGACATACATAATCTCTGCAATACAAAAGAGGAAAGAACTCAAAAAGTTTATAATTTATTAAGAACTGTAGGACTTAATGAACAACATGCAAGTAGATACCCTCATGAATTTTCAGGTGGACAAAGGCAACGTATTGGTATTGCTCGATCTCTTGCTATTGAACCAAAATTTATAATAGCTGATGAACCTATATCAGCACTTGATGTTTCTATTCAAGCTCAAGTTGTAAACTTATTAAGAAAATTACAAAAAGAAAATGGATTAACTTATTTATTTATAGCACATGACCTCTCAATGGTTAAATATATTAGTGATCGTATAGGTGTTATGCATCAAGGCAAATTGGTTGAATTAGCAAATGCAGATGATTTATATAGAAGTCCTCTCCATCCATACACTAAATCACTATTATCAGCTATACCTCTTCCTGATCCTAATTATGAAAAGAGTAGAGTTCGTATAAAATATAATCCTAATATACATGATTATTCTAAAGAAAATCCTGAATGGATAGAGATAAGACCCGAACATTTTATATATGCCTCTAAATCTGAATTAATGGAATATGAAAAAGAATTAACTATAAGCGAAAATACTATATAATAATATATGATATCTATATATATATGTATTAAAGGATTAATCTCTGTTTAGGGATTAATCCTTTAATTTTAATATCTGCTAATTTTACCCAAAATATTTTTTTAAGAACATTCCAGTGTAAGATTCTTCTACCTTAGATACTTCTTTAGGTGTTCCTGTTGCAACTATATGTCCACCTCTATATCCACCTTCTGGTCCTAAATCTATTATATAATCACATGTTTTTATAACATCTAAGTTATGTTCTATTACTATTATTGTGTTACCTGTATCAGCTAACCTTTGTAGTACATGAATTAGCTTATCTACATCAGCCATATGTAAACCAGTAGTTGGTTCATCTAATATATATAAAGTTTTTCCCGTAGGTCTTTTACTTAACTCTGTTGCTAATTTAATTCTTTGAGCTTCTCCACCTGATAATTGTGTTGATGGTTGACCTAATTTTATATAAGAAAGACCTACATCTACTAAAGTTTCCATCTTTCTTCTTATATTCGGTATATTCTCAAAAAATTCAAGAGCTTCTTCTACATTCATATCTAATATATCTGATATAGTTTTATCTTTATATTTAATCTGTAAAGTTTCTCTATTATATCTTTCTCCTTTACAAATTTCACAAGGAACATAAACATCTGGTAAAAAATGCATCTCTATTTTTATTATTCCGTCGCCTTTACAAGCCTCACACCTTCCACCTTTAACATTAAAACTAAATCTTCCTTTTTTATATCCTCTAGCTTTCGCTTCATTAGTTGCTGCAAATAAATCTCTTATCATATCAAATACCCCAGTATAAGTAGCTGGATTTGAACGAGGTGTTCTACCTATAGGACTTTGATCTATATTTATTATTTTATCTATATTTTCAATTCCTTTAATCTCTTTATGCTTACCAGGTCTTTCTCTTAATCTATTTATTTTAGATGCTATACCTTTATATAGTATATCATTTATTAATGTACTTTTTCCTGAACCTGATACTCCTGTTATACATGTAAACTTACCTAGAGGGAATTTTACACTTAAATTGTTCAAGTTATTTTCATTTGCTTTAATAATTTCTATAAATTGTCCATTTCCTTCTCTAGTTATCTCTGGTATTAAAATTTTCTTTTTACCACTTAAATATTGTCCTGTTATTGAATCTTCATCTTCTAATATCTCATCTAATGTTCCTTGTGCAACTATTTCACCACCATGAATACCAGCACCCGGACCAATATCTACTACATAATCTGCTTCTCTCATAGTATCTTCATCGTGTTCTACCACTATTAAGGTATTTCCTATACTAGTTAAATGTCTTAATGTTCCTATAAGTCTATCATTATCTCTTTGATGTAGACCTATACTAGGCTCATCAAGAACATATAATACACCAACAAGAGCTGAACCTATTTGAGTAGCAAGTCTTATACGTTGAGCTTCTCCACCAGATAAAGTACCTGCTTTTCTTGATAAATTTAAATAATCTAATCCAACATCTCTTAAGAATGATGCTCTTCCTTTTATCTCCTTTAATATTTCATATGCTATAAATTTCTGTTTTTCAGTTAAATTTATATTTTCTATAAATACTATTAAATCATTAACTGAAAAATCTGTTACATCCATTATATTTTTATTATCAACTAATACCGATAGTACTTCTTTTCTAAGCCTTGCACCCTTACATTTTGGACATGGTGTTTCTGCCATATATTCTTCTATTTTTTCTCTGGAATACTCTGAGTTAGTTTCTCTGTATCTTCTTTCTAAATTTATTATTACTCCTTCAAATGGAGCTTTATACTCTCTTCTTCCTCCAAATTTAGATTCGAATATAAACTCTACCATAACTTTATCTGTTCCATAAAGTAGTTCTTTAACAAATTCTTCAGGTAAATCTTTAAATGGTGTATTTATAGATACATCAAAATGTTTAGCTAAACTTTGAACCATTTTACTATAATACGTATCATCACTTGCTCCAACTGATCCCCAAGCTGCTATTGCACCTTGCTTTATAGATAAATCTTTATTTGGTATAACTAAATCAGGGTCAACTTCTCTACTTTCTCCAAGTCCATTACAAGCATCACAAGCTCCAAATGGGCTGTTAAATGAAAAGATTCTCGGAGATAATTCTTCAATTCCTACTCCATGTTCTGGACAAGCGAATTTAGTTGAGAATAGTACCTCTTCTCCATCTATTATATGAGCTATTACAAGACCATCAGATAATTTTATTGCTGTTTCTATAGAATCTGCAAGCCTAGCCTCTATACCCTCTTTTATAACTATTCTATCTACTACAACTTCTATATTATGTTTTTTATTTTTATTTAGATTTATATCATCATTAACTTCAAAATTATCTCCATTCACTCTTAGTCTTACGAAACCTTCTTTTTTTATATTTTCTAATACTTTTTTATGAGTTCCTTTTTGGCCTCTTACTACTGGCGATAAGATTTGAAGTTTTGTTCTATCTGGAAACTCTATCATTTTATCAACTATTTCTTGGATAGTCATTTGACTAATTTTTTCGCCGCAAATACAACAATGTACTTCCCCTACTCTTGCAAATAATAGTCTTAAATAATCATATATTTCTGTAACTGTCCCGACTGTAGAACGAGGATTTTTAGAAGTAGTTTTTTGGTCTATTGATATAGCAGGTGATAAACCTTCTATATATTCTACATTTGGTTTTTCCATTTGACCTAAAAATTGTCTAGCATATGAAGATAAACTTTCAACATATCTTCTTTGACCTTCTGCATATATAGTATCAAAAGCTAATGAAGATTTTCCTGACCCTGATAGCCCTGTAAAGACTATAAATTTATTTCTAGGAAGTTCTAAGTCTACATTTTTTAGGTTGTGCTCTTTAGCACCTTTTATTATGATTTTATCTTCCATTTACTCTTGCATCCTTTCCTCTAGTTGCTTTATTTTATCTCTAAGTTCAGCTGCTCTCTCAAATTGTAAATTTTGTGCTGCTTCCATCATCTCAGATTGTAAACCTACAATATTATTTTTAATTTCTTCTATATTATTAGTATCCTTAAATCCATAAACAACTTCTTCATCTGCTACCTTAGTTGCTTCTATCGAATTTCTTATACCCTTTTTAATTGTCGTTGGTCTTATTCCATTTTTTTCATTATATAATATTTGTATTTCTCTTCTTCTTTTTGTTTCTTCTATTGCACTTTTCATAGATTTTGTTATCTTGTCTGCATACATTATAACTCTACCTTCAGAGTTTCTAGCTGCTCTACCTATTGTTTGTATTAATGATGTTTCTGAACGCAAGAATCCTTCTTTATCTGCATCAAGTATTGCTACTAGAGAAACTTCTGGTATGTCTAAACCTTCTCTAAGTAAATTTATACCTACTAATACATCCAACTTACCTAATCTTAAATCTCTTATTATCTCTACTCTCTCTAATGTGTCTATATCCGAATGTAAGTATCTAACTTTTATACCTATCTCTTTTAAATAGTTAGTTAAATCTTCACTCATTTTCTTAGTCAAAGTAGTTATTAATACTCTCTCTTTTCTTTCTATTATTTTATTTATTTCAACTACCAAATTATCTATTTGGTTATTTATTGGTCTAACTTCAATTATAGGATCTAATAGACCTGTTGGTCTTATTATTTGCTCTGCTATAGTTTGAGAGTGTTCTATCTCATATGGTCCTGGTGTAGCCGTAACGAACATTATTTGATTTATATTTTGTTCAAATTCTACAAAATTTAAAGGCCTATTATCATATGCTGATGGCAATCTAAATCCATTATCTATAAGAGATCCTTTTCTAGACCTATCACCTGCATACATTCCTCTAACTTGAGGTATCGTAACATGTGATTCATCTACTATTACTAAATAATCTTTTGGAAAGAAGTCCATTAATGTATATGGCTTTTCTCCAGGTTCTCTACCTGTTATATGCCTTGAATAATTTTCTATTCCTTGACAGAATCCTATTTCTTTTAACATTTCTATATCATATTTAGTTCTTTGATCTATTCTTTGTGCTTCTAATAATTTATCATTTTCTTTAAAGTAATTTATTCTCTCCTCTAATTCTTCCTCTATCGCTACAACTGCTCTTTCTACTCTTTCTGGAGTTGTTACATAGTGAGATGCAGGGAATATTACAACATGATTTCTAACACCTACCATTTTACCTGTAACATAATCTATTTCTGTTATTCTATCTATTTCATCTCCAAAAAATTCTATCCTTATAGCTCTTTCATCATTATTAGCTGGAAATATTTCCAATATATCTCCTCTAACTCTAAAAGTACCCCTTGTAAAGTTTATATCATTTCTTTCATATTGTATTTCAATTAAGCGTTTAATAATATCATCTCTATCTCTTTCCATACCAGGTCTTAAAGAAACCATAAGTTTTTTATAATCTTCTGGATCTCCTAAACCATATATACATGATACAGATGATATTATTATTACATCTCTTCTTTCTAAAATAGATGCAGTAGCTGAATGTCGTAGTTTATCTATTTCATCATTTATACTTGCATCTTTTTCTATATATGTATCGCTATGTGCAACATATGCCTCTGGCTGATAATAGTCATAGTAACTTACAAAATATTCAACAGCATTATTTGGAAAAAATTCTTTGAACTCACCATAAAGCTGTGCTGCTAAAGTTTTATTATGCGCTAATATTAATGTTGGTTTTTTAACTTCCTGTATAATATTAGCCATTGTAAAAGTTTTTCCCGATCCAGTAACTCCTAAAACTGTTGAAAACTTCTCATCATTATTTATAGCATTAACAATTGATCTTATAGCTGTTGGTTGATCCCCTGTTGGCTTATACTCTGATTGTAATTCAAAATCCAAAACTCTCACTCCTTTTTTTAAGAACATTCGTTCTTTATAAATATTATATCATATCTATTATATCTTTTAATAATATAAATTTTCAAATTAATATCTTATACTTTTTCATATTTTATCCAATATGATATAATTTAAATCTTACTTATATTTCTGGCTCATTAATAATTTTTCAAGTAATATAAATTTTTATATATGTTTTTTTACTTAAGTCATATAGCCAATGACTTACTTCATTTATTAAAATTTTTTTACTCTCGAAATCAATATATTTATATAACTATACTTAATTATTTATCTAGAGTTATGAACACAATATAATTCATTAAGCTTAAAAAATAAAGACCTCTATGGGGGATAGAGGCCTTATAAAATGGGGGAGATTGAGTAATTCATTTATTTCTATTAAGTTTTACATTATAATTATGTCCACTTATTTTCACTTATATACATTATTTTTAAGGTTATTTTATAATAAAAAAATAAAAAACTATCTAAAATATAAGATAATCTTTTTTAATTAAAATAAAAAAATTACGTGGCTACGTCTTACTCTCCCAGGCAGTTACCCACCAAGTACC
>JAVXLU010000073.1:0-12004 GCA_036646635.1 Romboutsia sp. | reverse complement strand
GTCCATTAAAACTTTCAAACTCTTCTTTTTGTTTCCACCAAGCATTTCCATAGTTACCAACAAAATTAGTATATTTTTTGAATTTTGGATAGTAGTGTGCTGGTAACATTTCTGAATGAGTATACACATCTATTGCCATTCCTTCTGTTTGTTTTAGTAATAGCTCTAAATCTTTTAAATCATGTCCTGATACTAAAATACCTGGATTAGTTCCAACTCCTATATTTACTTTAGTAACTTCTGGATGACCATAAGTACCTGTATTAGCTGAATCAAGTAGAGACATACCATCCACTCCAACTTTACCAGTTTCTAAAGTTAAATCTATTAATTCTTCTATTATAAGTTTATCATTTAAAGTCTTAGCTAAAGTATTTTGGATAAATATATTAACTTCTTCATTATCAAATCCTAATGAATTTGCATGTTTCATATATGCTGACAATCCTTTTAATCCATATATTATAAGCTCTCTTAAACTTCTTATATCTTCATCTTTAGTAGCCAGTACTCCAACCTTATTTGATTTTTCATCCATATCAGCCTTTGAATATACATTCCATAAAGCAGCTTCTGATAAATTTTCTTTATTAGTTAACCTAGCTAATAGTTCTTCTTTAATATTTAAGGTATCTTTTACTCTATCATAAAATACTTCATCATCAAAGTTTGCATTTGTTATAGTCGTAAATAAATTTATTGTTATCAAATTATTTACATTATTAGATACAACTTTTTTCTCATTTCTAAGCTTTGTAGTAACTTCTGATAATCCTTTTGTTACATATATTAATAAGTCTTGCATCCTAGCTAAATCTGGTGATTTTCCACATACTCCAAATTTAGTACATCCCGTACAACCTGCTGTTTCTTGACATTGAAAACAAAACATTTTCTCTTCCATATATATTTCCTCCAATTTTAAAATATGTATTTTATATACTTATTATAATTTAATAGGCTATATATTTTCTGTAACCTATGTTACACTATAAAAATATAATAAATTTTTAATAGGTGGTTTTATGTTCAAAGATAAAAGTAGAAATGATATAATAAATTTTTTTAAAGGTTATAATTATAAAATAGTTAAATTTTCTAAAAATGATATTATAGCTTTAGAAAATACACCTTGTGAAAAAGTTGGATTAATTTTACAAGGCTATATTGATATAAAAAGAATAGTAACAAGCAATACAGTTGTTCATTTATCTTCATTTGGTTTTGGACATTTATTTGGTGAAGTAATAGCATTTTCAGATACTAACCACTATCCTGCTACTGTTGTATCCTCAACTTTTACTGAAGTCATGTTTATTGAAAAAGATGATTTTATAAGTTTTTGTACTCTTAATCCTAATTTTCTAAAAATGTTTTTAAATGAATTAACTAACAAAATTATTACTCTTAATAAATCAATTTCAGGATTGTCTTTTAATAGTATTCGTCACAAAATATGTAACTTTTTAATTAATGAATATAAAATTCAAAATAGTTTATTTATTAAACTTAACATGACGAAACAGAAACTTTCTGAAATTTTAGTAATACCTAGACCATCATTGTCTCGAGAGCTTATTAATATGAAAAATTTAGGTCTTATCGATTATTCAAAAGACTTTATTAAAATCCTAGATAAAAATGCTTTAGAAAATATATTAATGGAATAAGTATTATACCTTATTCCATTAATTTTATTGTTAACTTTTAAAATTTTTATAAAATGGTTCCATATGAATTATTACTTGTGTATTTTTATTTATTTTTAGCTTTATTTGTTCTTCAATTTCATGAACTAATATATGAGACGTTTCTACACTTATATCTGGATTCACCATTATATGCATATCTATATAAATATCATTTTCACTTCCTCTACTTCTTATATTATGAACACCTTTGACTTCATTAAATTCTTTTACTATATTTTCTATATCTTTTTCTTCTACTATAGCATGATCAACTAATACTCCTGTAGAAGATTTGAATATTTCATATGCTGAGTAAATTATAAATCCTGATACAATTAATGATGCTATCGGATCAATTATAGCAGGTAATCCTACTCTAACTCCTATCAATGTAAACAGTACCCCTATCGATACAAATATATCGCTCCTTGTATGCATTGAATCAGATACTAATATATAACTATTTAATTTTTTTCCTATATTATTCTCATAAGTACACACAAAAATATTTATTAAAAGAGTAACTAGCAACGTTATTAAACTTTCTGTTGTTATTGTAGGTATTACCAAATTATTAAATCTTAAAAATGCATCAAAAATAATTTTACCTGACATTATGATTAGCATTACTCCTATAAACATACTTGCCATTACTTCAAATTTTTTATGACCATACGGGTGTTCTTTATCTTGAGGCTTATATGCAATACTTATTCCTATTATTCCAACTATATTAGATGCACCATCTGAAAATGAATGAAATCCATCAGCTGTCATACTAGCGCTCTTAATAGATATGCCTATAATTATTTTTAATAAAGATACTCCAAAGTTTGCAAATAATATAATCCATAAGACTTTTCTTACTTTTTTGAAATTACTAAATTCCATAAACTTACCTCCTAACAATAATATCCAATTTCCTTTAAAAACTAATTTCATTTAACTAATCTATAAAAAATCCATGGAATAGCTTTTAATAAAAACTATCCCATGGATTTACTTCAATTGCTAAAAACTCACCTAATTGTAAAAATAGCCGATTTAATTAAAAGTGATTATATTATTTATATATATTATCTATATATTCAAATATAGTTATATTTGTGCATTCATCTTTTTTATCAGTTAAATTTGATACTGTAACACCTAATAGCCTTATTTGTTTATTATTTATCTTAATATTTTTTAGTAAATTATATACATTAATCCTTATATCTTCATGATTATTTATTGAACGTTCCAAACTTAAACTTCTAGTTATTTGTTTAAAATCATCGTATTTAACTTTTATAGTTATCGTTTTTCCAAGTTTATTGCAATATTTTAATCTCTCCGATACTTCTTCACAAATTTCACTTAATATATCTACAACTTCCTCTTCTTGAATATCTAAATTATTCACTAAAGTAATTTCTGCCCCTACCGACTTTCTTTCCTTATGAGGCTCTACTAGTCTATAATCTATTCCTCTTGCAAATTGGTAAAATGTATACCCTCTATTTTTAAATATAGACTCTAACTTATATAACTCTAATTTTCTTAAATCATATCCATTATTTATTCCTAAATTTCTAAGTATTTTTTCTGTTACTTTTCCTACTCCAAAAAACTTATTTATAGGTAAAGTATCTAAAAATTCTTGCTTATTTTTTGGTGTTATTATAGTTAATCCATTTGGTTTTTTATAGTCAGATGCCAACTTTGCCAAAAACTTATTGTATGATACTCCAGCTGATGATGTTAAACCAACTTCATTTAAAATATCTAATTTGATTTGTTTTGCTATTTCCGTAGCATACTTTATATTCAATTTATTATTAGTAACATCTAAGTAAGCTTCATCTAATGATAATGGCTCTACTAAATCTGTATATCTATAAAATATTTCTCTTATTTTATCCGATACTTGCTTGTAAATATTAAATCTAGGTTTTACAAAATATGCATATGGACACCTTTTATAGGCTATCTTAGATGGCATCGCTGAGTGAATACCATATTTTCTAGCTTCATATGAACATGTAGCAACAACACCTCTACTTTCAGGATTCCCTCCAACTATTACAGGTTTACCTCTAAGTTGTTTATTATCTCTTTGTTCAACAGATGCATAAAATGCATCCATATCTATGTGAATTATTTTTCTATTTTTATCCATAATTATCACCTTTTTTATAATTTTTATTAGTTTTATAAAAATAACTTGCAAATTTTTATAAAAACCTTTAAAATAAGTATTCCAAGGAACTAAGTTATCTTATGAACTTGATAACCGTATATTTATATTTATTTTTTAGATTATATAATTTTATATAATAAAGACCATACTGCACCGACTGTAGTATGGTCTTATATTTTATATTTTTTAATTAATTAGCATAATAAAGGTTTTGTGATGGATATTCTGGATCACTTGTAACATCTATTCCAAGTTCTCTAAATGTTTGTTCATCATCTTTACTTAATATAGTAGTAGAATGCGCTTGAGAACCTTTTAATAGCGCTAACTTATCAAGTACTGCATGTGCAGTTGGATTAGTAACAGCACATATACTTAATGCTGTTAATACCTCTTCACAACTTAATGCTGGAGTTCTACTCCCTAAAGTCTTAGTCTTTAAATTTACAATTGGCTCAAGTATTACTGGAGATATTAAATGCATATCATCAGATATATTAGCTAAATATTTTATAGCGTTTAATGTAGCTGCAGCTGTTGCATTCATTAAATCAGAACCTTTACCTGTTAGTATTGTTCCATTTGTTAATTCTAATGCTAATACTGGACAAGTATCATTTTTTTCAGCAGTTTCTTTTAATTTATTACTATATTCTCTTGATGGTATAACTACAGTTCTATCTTCAGGCTTTAAATTAAGACCTTCCATTATCATCTTTATTCTATCATAAGCGCCTTTATCCACTTGACCTTTTTTATATTCACAAGCAGTTTTAAAATATCGTCTAATTATCTCTTGTCTAGATGCTTCAGCTACAACTTCATCATCTGTTATACCATATCCAACCCTATTAACCCCCATATCAGTTGGTGATTGATATATTGATTCTTTCCCTGTTATCTTTTCTATTATTTTTTTAAGAACTGGGAATAATTCTAAATCTCTATTATAATTTACTGACATTTGTCCATATTTTTCAAGATGGAATGAATCTATCATATTAACATCTTTTAAATCTACTGTTGCTGCCTCATATGCTATGTTTAAAGGATGCTTTAGGGGAACATTCCATACTGGGAATGTCTCAAACTTCGAGTAGCCAACAGCATTTCCTCTTTTGTTTTCATGATATAACTGACTTAAACAAGTACCTAATTTGCCACTATTTGGTCCTGGTGCTGTAACAACAACTATCGGCTTAGTAGTTTCTATATAAGGATTATCTCCATATCCTTCATCACTTACTATTGTATCAACATCTGTTGGATATCCTTTTGTAGGAGCATGCTTGTATACTTTTATCCCTCTACGCTCTAATTTATTTATAAATACAGTTGTTGCAGGCTGTCCTTCAAATCTTGTTATTACAACACTGTTTACATCTAGTTCATATTTTCTTAAATCATCTATAAGTCTTAAAACTTCCATATCATACGTTATTCCGAAGTCACCCCTTATTTTATTTCTCTCAATATCTCCAGCATAAACACATATAACTACTTCAACTTTTTCTTTCATATGTTGTAAAACTTTTATTTTTGCATTTTCATCAAATCCTGGTAATACCCTTTTAGCATGTAAATCTCCCATTAATTTACCGCCAAATTCTAAGTAAAGTTTATCAAAGTTGTTAACTCTTTCTAATATATATTTAGATTGTTCTTCTAAATATTTCTTGTGATTGAATCCTATTTTCATATTGCCACCTCACTAAATTGTTTTATTTTGTTAACCGTATATTTATATTTATTTTATTTATATAAAGTAAAATTTACCATATATTTACTTAGTACTCTAATGTTACTTTTTTCAATTATATTTTTACTTTAAGTTTATATTATACATTTAAGATGGTTATATTTCAAGACGATTTTTAATATGTACTTAAACTACTTATCATAAAATAAAAGGATAGAAGCAAATTAACAAATTTAATTTGCTTCTATCCTTTATAAATCTAAAATAATTTTTAATTAACAGCCACATCCACCATCAAATCCATCAGCCATTCCACAAACTATTAATAATAATATTAAAAATGGTATCCATGCGCATATATCAAGGTCTGCCCAAGTATCTTGGAATGCTAAGAATAAGAAAAATAGTACTATTATCCAAACTGCGCCTCCACCTTCACATGCACCAAATAATCTGTCTAACATATTAGTACCCCCTGTTGTATTATTTAATCTTTGGAGTTTAACTCCTAAGTTATACTATGAGAATATCTTTGTTTTTGACAGTACTTTTTATATATCTTTAATTATTAATCTACAGATTTTAATGATTCTACCATTTCTATGTTTTTTAACTTATAATACATTGCTAAGTTAACAATTAGACCTAAAAATATTGTGAGAAATGCCGCTATTAAATAACTACTGCTTTCTATAATTCTTCCAAACATCATACTTTCCATTTCTACTGTTACCATTATAAATTGATGTAGTAACTTTCCTACACCTAATCCAACTATTGTTCCAATTATAGTAAGTATTATATTTTCTCTATAAATATATGATGATACTTCATTATCATAAAAACCAAGTACTTTTATTGTTGCTATCTCTCTTATCCTTTCGGAAATATTTACATTTGTAAGATTATATAATACAACAAATGCTAACGCACCTGCTGATACTGTCATTATTAAAACTACATAATTTAAATTTTTTATTGTATTTTCAAAGTTTTCTTTAACCCCTGTATTAAAACTTACTCTATTTACACCTAATTGATTTACTATCTTATTTGATATATTATCTTCAGCTAATTTGGATTTATCACTTAATAATGCAATAACTCTATTGTAAGCTATATCTTCTTTAAACATTTTTTGATAATAATCTTTTGATAAATATGCATAATGTGATATATAATTTTCAGTTATCGCAGCTACTTTTACTTTAGTATTTTTATTTTTAGCATTGATAAGTTCTATATCATCACCTATTTCTATACCTAAATCTTTGGCTAATTTTTCACTTAATACTATTCCTTCATTATTTAACTCTATTGTTTTTTGTGATTTTCTTTCTTTAAGACCTACAAATTTTTTAAATTCTTTCTCATCGTATGGAACAACTATATTTATATCTTTTTCTGTTTTCTCTAAAGATATTTTACCATTTTGATTATTTATAAGTTGGTAATTTGAAATAGCACTTTCTTTATTAATATATCTTTCTAGGCTTAATAATTCACTATCTTTTATATTGTTTTCTATTGTAACTGTCATATCATATTTAAATATACTTTTATATTGACCATCCACTATCATCTGTATAGAATCTTGTATACCAAGTCCAGATAATATTAATGCACTACAACCTGCAATCCCAAGAACTGTCATTAAGAATCTCTTTTTATATCTAAATATATTTCTTATCGTTACCTTACCTATAAATCCTATCTTACTCCATATAAATGGAATTCTTTCTAATACTATTCTTTTACCATTTTTAGGCGATTTAGGTCTCATTAAAACTGACGGAGTTTCTCTGAGCTCTTTATAACATGCTGAATATGCCGCTACTGTAGTTATAAGTATTGCACATAGGGTAACCCCTAGTGCTAATGGTATATCAAATACTAAGCTTGCTTTTGGCAATGTGTACATAATTCCATAAGCATTAAACACTATTATAGGAAATACTGTATATCCTATAGCTATTCCTAAAATACTTCCTATTAAACTTGCACTTAATGCATATAATATGTATTTTTTAGCTATTTGGCTCGTTTTATATCCTAATCCTTTTAGTGTTCCTATATTTATTCGTTGTTCATCTACCATCCTTGTCATAGTAGTTAAGCAAACTAATGCTGCAACTGAGAAGAAAAATACAGGAAATATTTTTGCTAAAGCATCTATACTATTTGCACATCCCGCATATTCTGCATAAGAATAATGACTATTTCTATCTAAAATATACCATTTCGGTTTTTCTATTTTATTTATTTCATCTTCTGAATCTTTTATTTTATTTTCTGCTTTTAATAATTCATCTTTTGCTTTTACTTTTGATTCATCCAATTCAATTTTAGCAGTCTCTATTTTTTGTTTTTGTTTATTAATTTCATTTTTAGCCTTTTCAAATTCTATTTTTGATTCAGTTTCTATTTTCATTAAATTTTCTTTTTCAGTAGTTAATTTATATTTACTTTTTTCTAATGTAGATTTAACTAATAAAAGTTGTTTTTCTACATTTTTAAATTCTTCTTTTTTATTTTCTAATTCTTCTTTACCTTGTTTATATGTAATATTTAATGATTCTAATAATACTTGATTTTTACTTAATTCCTGTATTAAGTTTTCTTTTTCTTTTTCACTTAAATTTTCTTGCTTCAATTTTTTTTCTATTAATAGGTTAGTCGTATTTAATACTGAAATTTCATTATTTAATTCATTTAATTTATCTTGAGTATCTATAAATCCAGATTCTGCTATATTTTTATTATCGTTAAACTTTTTTATATTTTTTTCATAGCTCTTATATCCATCTTCGAGATTTTTTTCTCCTACTTCTATCTTTTCTTTTCCATTTGATATTTGTAAATATGTTTCATGCTTAGTCTTATTTAATTGATTTTCACCTTTTTTTATTTTATTATTATATGTATTTAGATTATTATTTGCTGCTATTAGCTCTTTATCTACTTGATATGTCTTATCTTGTAATTCTTTTTTTCCTTTTTTAATTTCTTCATTTGCTTTACTTATTACTTCATTGTATCTTGATTTTATTCTATCCTCTGATATTATATCTATTTTACTAGTTACTTTATTTATTTTTTCAAAGTATTCATCACTATATGAATTTTCACTTTTAACATCATTTACAGTCAAGAATACTTCTGTATATTCATTCATTTTAAAATCTTCTTGTGGAATCATTACTACTTTATCTATAACTCCACTTCCTATGCTACTACTTCCTTTTTCATATGATAAGTAATACGGAGTTTCCACATATCCAACTACACGATATTCTGTTTTTTTAAGACTTTCATTAAGATTTTTGTTAGTTCCTGAACTTAAATTTATTTTCGTTCCTATTGGTATTTTTATTTTTTCTATCTTATTTCTTTCAATTACACACTCTCCTGATTTTTCAGGTAATCTTCCTTGTACTACTTTTACTTTATTTATATAATTTTTATTATTTTCTTTAATATTGTCTAAATCTAATGCATGTACTTTTAAAACTTGTTGGTTTGATTTATAATTTGTTAAAGTATCAATTGAATATGTTGGAAATATACCTTTAACTCCATCAATCTTTTTTATTTCAGATACATCTTTTTCTGTAATACCTAGGGTAGAAAGTATTTTTATATCCATAAGATTATAGCTATCATAATACTTATCAGAAGTTTTTTTCATAACTATAGGAGAAACTTTTATTCCCGAAAAAAATGCTACCCCTAATGCTACTATAAATAGTATAGACAAAAATCTTCCCTTAGACTTTCTTATATCTTTTATTATGTCTTTATTTAAAATAATTTTCACTACTACCACTCAATCCTTTCTATTGGCTCTGGATTTTCATTAATAGTAATGCTATCTATTTTTCCATTTTTAACTTTTATTACCTTATCTCCCATTGGTGTTAACGCTAGATTATGAGTAATTATTATTACTGTCATTTTCATTTTCTTACATGTATCTTGTAATAATTTAAGTATCGATTTACCCGTATTATAATCTAAGGCTCCTGTTGGTTCATCACATAATAATAATTTAGGATTTTTTGCAAGAGCTCTTGCTATTGATACTCTTTGTTGTTCTCCTCCTGAAAGTTGAGCTGGAAAATTATCTTTTCTATTTTCTAGACCAACAGCTTCCATAACTTCATCTATATCTAAAGGATTTTTAGAAATTTGAGTTGCTAGTTCAATATTTTCACGAGCTGTTAAATTTTGTACTAAGTTATAAAATTGAAAAACAAACCCTATATCAAATCTTCTATATGTTATTAACTCTTTATTAGAGTAATTATTTATCTTATTATTATCTACTATTATTTCTCCACTACTTGAGTTATCCATTCCTCCTAGTATATTTAAAATAGTACTCTTTCCTGCACCACTTGCTCCTGCTACTACTACAAATTCACCCTTATCTACTGAAAAATCTACTCCGCTTAATGCTGATATCTCAACTTCCCCCATTTTATAAATCTTTTTAACATTTTTAAATTCAATATATTTACTCACTACTTTCCCTCTATTCTTAAATTAAATTTAATCTAATATATTATAACATAAGTAAATATTTATATTTCCATTATTACAGTAAATACACTCGGTCTTCTTTTCGTTTTATGATATAGATAATGTTCTACTGATTTTTTTACATGTATTTTTAAAACCTGCCATTCTAAAACTTTATTTTCTAAACAAGTTTCTATTTCATGCTTTGATATTTCTTTTATTTTATTTATTAAATCTTCTGCTTCTCTAGCATATATAAATCCTCTAGTTATTACATCAGGCCCTGAAATTATACTATACTCTTCTTTATTTATTGCTACAACGATAGTAACCATACCATCTCTTGCTAAATCTCTTCTATCCCTTAAAACTATATTACCTACATCTCCCACTCCAAGACCATCTACAAATAATACTCCTGTATGAACTTTTCTTGATACATTTGCACCCAATTTTGAAATTTCTAGTACTTTACCCGTTTCTAGTGTAAATACATTAGATGGTTTCATTCCTAGTTTTACAGCTAAATCACTATGATGCTTTAAATGTCTATACTCTCCATGAACTGGCATAAAATATTTCGGTTTAACCAATGTATGAATTAACTTTAATTCTTCTTGATAGGCATGACCTGATACATGTATCTCTTCTAAATCTTCATATATTACTTCTACACTTTTTCTAAATAATTGATTTATAACCCTAGATACCGACTTATCATTTCCTGGTATAGGCGATGCAGATATAATAAATAAATCATCTTTTTCTATAAATATTTTTTTATGAGATCCATATGCAATTCTAGAAAGTCCTGCCATTGGCTCACCTTGACTACCTGTCGTTATTATAGTTATATTTTCACTCGGATAATTACCAATTTCATCTGTATTTATCACATATTCATCTGGTATATGAAGATAACCTAAATCCATAGCTAATCGAGATATATTTTCCATACTTCTTCCACTGAAAGCTACCTTCCTATTATAGGCAATTGATGCATTTGCTATTTGTTGCATTCTATGAATATTTGATGCAAATGTAGCTACTATTACTCTTCCTTTTGCATGTAAAAATAATCTAGTCAATACCTCTCCAATAGTTTTTTCTGAAAGTGAATGACCGCTTCTATCAATATTGGTGCTATCTGCCATTAAAAGTAACACACCTTTTTTACCTAGTGTGGCTATTCTACTCAAATCTGTAACTCTTCCATCTATAGGAGTATAATCTATTTTAAAATCGCCTGTATGAAGTATAACACCTATAGGAGTGTGTATAGCTAATGCACATGCATCTGCTATACTATGGGTTACTTTTATAAATTCAATATTTAAATTTTCTAATCTAATCTTTTCTCCAGCTTTTGCACATATTAGTTTACAATTATTTAATATGCCATGTTCTTTTAATTTATTTTCAACTAATCCTAATGTAAGCTTAGTTCCATATATAGGTATATTTATTTGTTTTAATATATAAGGAATAGCACCTATATGATCTTCATGTCCATGTGTTAAAAATAATCCTTTTATCTTATCTACCTTATCTAATAAATATTTTATATCTGGTATAACCAAGTCTACTCCATACATATCTTCATCTGGAAATGCTACTCCACAATCTATAATTATAATTTCATCTTCATATTCTATTACTGTAATATTTTTGCCTATTTCTCCAAGTCCTCCTAAAGGAATTATTCTTAATATTTTATTTTCCATTCAAATACCTCTCTTTTGTGATTACTGTATTTATATAAACTTATGTATTTGTAATATAAAATTTTATTTAAATAAGTAAATTTATTATCAGATTTAATATTTATATATATTTATTCATTATTAGTTTTTCTCTAAAAATATATTTAATTCTATTTTTAGCGTGATATCTCATTTAATTTTTATATTC
>JAVXLU010000072.1:0-12010 GCA_036646635.1 Romboutsia sp. | reverse complement strand
AAAAAATATCTAATAGAATAGTAAATGAAGTTGATGGAGCAAATAGAGTAGTTTATGATATAACTTCTAAACCACCAGGAACAATAGAGTGGGAATAATATAAATATAATTCAAATTTGAATATAGAGCACTTTACACATTATAAAAAAATAAAAGGTCTTATGACCTTTTATTTTTTTTGTTTTTTTAATTAAATATTATTAAAAATACTATGCTAAATATTTGATTTTTCACGCAATAAAATAAAGATGATTATTTTATACGCAAGTATAATTAAAATAAGTTAATATACGAACTATTTTCATAGAATTAACTAAAAAAATAAAAAATACTTGAAAAAAAATGGATAATACTTTATACTCATAAAGTAAAGTTAATTAAAACACGAACAATTAAAATTATAAAATATATAAACAATAGGAGGATTTATATGCAAGCTACTCAATCAGTAAATAAGAGTATTCTAGATAGAACATTTAAACTATCAGAAAATAATACAAATATAAAGACAGAAGTTATAGCAGGAATGACAACATTCATGACAATGGCATACATACTAGTTGTAAATGCAAATATACTTTCAGAAACAGGTATGGATAAAGGCGCAGTTTTTGCAGCTACTGCGATAGCAGCATTTATAGGAAGTTGTGCAATGGGATTCTTAGCAAATTATCCAATAGCACTAGCACCAGGTATGGGACTGAATGCATTCTTTGCATATACAGTAGTTTTAAAAATGGGATATAGTTGGCAATTTGCATTATGTGCAGTACTAATAGAAGGATTAATATTTATATTACTTACTATAACAAATATAAGAGAAAAAATAATAAATTGTATACCAGGAGTTTTAAAACATTCAGTAACAGCAGGGATAGGATTATTCATAGCATTTATAGGATTATCAAATTCAGGAATAGTAGTAAATGGAGCAACAATACTAGCATTAGGAAACTTAAAAGACCCATTAGTTTTATTAACAATAGTAGGATTATTATTAGCAGCAGTATTAATAGCAAAAAACATAAAAGGAGCATTCCTTTTAGCAATGATAATAATTTCAGCAATCGGTATGATAAGTGGATTAGTAGCATTACCTGAAGGTATAGTTTCAGCAGTACCATCATTAAAGCCAGTATTTTTACAAGCTTTATCAGTACCATTAAATGAAATATTTAGTTTAGATATGTTAATAATAGTATTTACATTCTTATTCGTAGATTTATTTGATACAGTAGGATGTTTAGTAGGGGTAGCATCAAAAGGAAACTTATTAGATGAAAAAGGTAAATTACCAAGAGCAAAACAAGCATTATTTGCAGATGCAATAGCAACTACAACAGGAGCTCTTTTAGGAACATCTACAGTTACAGCTTATGTTGAAAGTGCAGCAGGTATAGGTGAAGGTGGAAAAACTGGATTAACAGCAGTTACAACTGGTTTGTTATTCTTATTATCATTATTTTTTGCACCGGTGTTCACAGCTATACCAACACAAGCAACAGCGCCAGTACTTATATTAGTTGGGGTTATGATGGCTAGTTCGCTTAAAGAAATAGATTTTAGTGATTTTACAAATTCAATACCAGCATTTTTAACATTTATAATGATGCCACTTGCATATAGTATAGCTGATGGAATAATATTTGGTATAATATCTTTTACAGTATTAAAGTTGGCTACTAAAAAGTACAAAGAAGTTAATTTCTCATTAATAATACTTTCAATACTATTTATAGCTAAGTTTATATTCTTAACTAAATAAGGTAGTTAAAAAAATACACCCTTTTGTGAAAGACGGGTGTGTTTTTTTATTTAATAACAAGGGTATTATGGTACTTCAAAATCTGTGGAAAGCTTGTGTATAATAGTAATATGAATAGATACAGAAAATATAAAAGTTACAAAATCATAAATAGTATATTAGAAAATTACTTTGAAGGATTTAGAAAATTGAAGTGGGATTAATAGTGGTAGTTCATACTTTTGGTTCTGATTTAAAATAAAATTCACATATACATGCACTATTTACATACCTTATAAATATTTAAGTAAATTTTGGCATAAATTGGTTTTAAATACGATAAAAAAGAATTTCCGAGATATAAGAACTAAAAGGTTAGTAAATAAGTTATATAAAAGATATGATGAAGGATTTTATGTAAATGCAGAAAGAGATTTAACTAATATAAAACAAGCTACAAAATATATAGGAAAGTATTTAGCAAGATTAGTTATCTCTGAATATAGAATAGCTAGAGAGTAGCAAGTAGCAAAAAAGTAAATGTAGTATTTAATTTATTATGAATATATTGATTGAAACACCATTATGATTATTTCCCGTAGCATCTAATGGTGTTTTTTGTTGCATAAAAAAGTTAAAAGCTATTGTTGATATTAAAATAATTAATCCTACTAAAAGTGGATTTTTATTTATTGTAAAAATAAAATATTTTCGATTGAATTATCAAAAATGTATTGCTAATAAGTGAATTATATTATAATATTTAAGTATAACGTTCATGATATAATACGAACAATTCATATATGAATCTGTCGTAAAGGTAATGAAAGGGGAATAATAATGAAAATAGCAGTAGTTATGGGTTCCAAATCTGATTATCCTAAATTAGAAGAAGGAATAGATTTATTAGAAAAATATGGCGTGGAAGTTGCTGTAAGAGCATTATCAGCACATAGAACACCAAAACAACTTACACAATTTTTGGAAGATATAGAAAATGATACAGATGTAATAATAGCGGCGGCAGGAAAAGCAGCTCATTTACCAGGGGTAATAGCATCACATACATTGATTCCAGTAGTCGGATTACCGATTAAGTCATCTACTATGGATGGATTGGATTCATTATTATCAATAGTACAAATGCCTAAGGGTATACCAGTGGCAACAGTAACAATAGACTTAGGTTTAAACGCAGCGTTAATGGCACTTCAAATAATGAGTATAAAATATCCGGTTTTAAAAGAAAATTTAAAATCATATAGAAAAGAAATGGAAGACAAAGTATTAGAAGAAGATAAAAACTTAAGGGGGTAATAACAATGTTATTATATGAAGGAAAAGCTAAGCAAGTATATTCTACAGAAAAAGAAAATGAATACATCGTGTATTTTAAAGATGATGCAACAGCATTTAATGGGGAAAAGAAAGCACAAATATCTTCAAAAGGTATACTAAATAATAAAATATCTACAATAATATTTGAAATGTTACACGAGAAACAAATATCAACTCACTTTGTAAAAAGCCTATCAGAAAGAGAAATGTTAGTAAAGAAAGTCGAAATTTTACCACTTGAAGTAATCGTAAGAAATATAACTGCTGGTTCATTCTGTAAGAGATTAGGAATGGAAGAAGGATTAGTATTAGATGAGCCAATATTTGAATTATGTTATAAAAATGATGATTATGGAGATCCAATATTAAATGATGATCATGCAGTCGCAATGAAATTAGCTACTAGAGATGAAATACAATTCTTAAGAAATGAAACCCTAAAAATAAATGAATTAATGAAAGATTTCTTCTTAAAAATGAACTTAAAATTAGTTGATTTTAAATTAGAATTTGGTAAAGATAGTGAAGGAAATATAATATTAGCAGATGAAATATCTCCTGATACTTGTAGACTTTGGGATGTAGATACAAATGAAAAATTAGATAAAGATAGATTTAGAAGAGACCTTGGTGATCTTGTTCAAGGATATGAAGAAGTACTTTCAAGAATGAGTAGTAATTAGGGGGAGAATTTATGTGCGGAATTATAGGGATATATTCAAATAAAGATGTTTCGAAGGAGTTATATTATTCTTTATACTCTATGCAACACAGAGGCCAAGAAAGTTGTGGGATTGCTGTAGTGGATGGAGATAAGATTGATTATAAAAAGGATATGGGATTAGTTGGAGATGTATTTAAAGAAGAAGAACTAAAAAACCTAAAAGGTAATATGGGGATAGGTCATGTTAGATATTCTACAGCAGGTGGAAGTCATATGGCTAATTGTCAACCATTAGTGGGTAGTTGTAGAAAAAGAAAACTAGCTTTAGCCCATAATGGAAACTTAGTAAATGCTAATTACTTAAAGGATATGTTAGAAGAAGAAGGATATATGTTCCAAGCTAATTCTGATACAGAAGTAATTTTATATATACTTGCTAGATATTACAAAGGCGATATTTTAGAAAGTTTAAAGATTACTATGGATTATATAAAGGGTGCATACTCTCTTGTAATAATGGGAGAAAATGAATTAGTAGCAGTTAGAGATCCTCATGGATTTAGACCTCTTATATTAGGTAGAAAAGGCGATGAATATATATTCGCATCAGAAGATTGTGCAATAGATATACTTGGTGGTCAAGTAATAAGAGATGTAGAACCAGGAGAAATAATAGTTGTTAAAGATGGAGTAATGAAATCGTATCATTATTCTGAGAACTATAAGCCTGTAAAGAAAAGTTGCATATTTGAACATATATATTTTGCTAGAAATGATGCAACAATAGATAACGTAAATGTATATGATTTTAGAGTTAAATGTGGAAAAATATTAGCAAAAGATGAAATTATAAATGCAGATATAGTAGTTCCAGTACCTGATTCAGGATGGGCAGGAGCAATAGGTTATTCTAATGCTAGTGGTCTTCCTGTTAGTGAAGGGCTTGTTAAAAATAGATATGTAGGTAGAACATTTATAAAACCTACTCAAGAAGAAAGAGAAATAGCGGTAAAAATAAAGTTAAATCCTTTAGCAAGCATAGTAAAAGGTAAGTCAGTAGTATTAGTAGATGACTCTATTGTAAGGGGAACTACTTCAAAACAGATAGTCAAATCATTAAAAGATGCAGGAGCAAGTGAAATTCACTTAAGAATTACATCTCCTCCAGTAGAATACTCATGCTATTACGGAATAGATACACCAAATAGATCCAAATTAATAGCATCTAATAACAATTTAGAAGAAATAAGAGCTTATATTGGATGTGATAGCTTGAAATTTTTAGAAATAGAAGGAATGATAGAAGCAACAGAAAATAAATCTACTTTCTGTAAAGCTTGTTTTGATGGTGATTATCCAGTTAAGAAAATAGATAGGGAGGAACTACTTTCATGTTAACATATAAACAGTCAGGCGTAGATATAGATGAAGGAAATAGAGCGGTAGATCTTATAAAAGGGAAAATAAAATCTACATATGATAATAATGTTATAGGTGACTTAGGTAATTTTAGTGGATTATATAGCTTAAAGGATTTTGTAGGTATGATAGAACCAGTTTTACTTGCATCTACTGATGGAGTAGGAACTAAATTAAAATTAGCTCAAATGATGGATAGACATGATACTGTTGGAATAGATTTAGTAGCAATGTGTGTAAATGATTTAATATGCCAAGGTGCAAAACCATTGTTTTTCTTAGACTATATTGCAACAGGAAAGTTAGTTGCAGAACAAGTAGAACAAATTGTTGGTGGTATAGCTGATGGATGTAAAATGGCAGGATGTGCTTTAATAGGTGGAGAAACAGCAGAAATGCCAGGGATGTATACTGATGATGAATATGACTTAGCGGGATTTTCTGTTGGTATAGCAGATAAGACAAAGATTGTATCTGGTCAAAATGTTAAAAATGGAGATGTATTAGTAGGAATATCATCAAGTGGAGTTCATAGTAATGGATTTTCATTTATAAGAAAAATATTCTTAGATACTTATAACTATGAATTAACACAATATATAGAAGAATTAGGAATGACATTAGGGGAAGCACTATTAACTCCTACCAAAATATACGTTAAATTAGTATTAGAATTAATAAAACAGTATGAAATAAAATCAATATCACATATAACTGGTGGTGGAGTGATAGAAAATATACCAAGAGTTATACCTAAAGAATTAGGAATAGATATTAAAAGAAATTCATGGGAAAAACCAGCTATATTTAAAATGATAGAAGGATTCAATGCAATAGATGAAAGAGAACTTCATAAGAGTTTTAATATGGGAGTTGGATTAGTTTTAGTAGTAAACAAAGAAGATGCAGAAGATGTAATGAATTTCATAAACAATAGAGAAGAAGATGAATTTAATAGAGATTCTAAGTACAATGAATTATTAAAAGATAGGGCCTATATAATAGGTGAAGTAGTAGATACTCATGAAGGAGTAAATTTATGTTAAACATTGGAGTTTTAGTATCTGGTGGAGGCACAAACTTACAATCTATAATAGATAGCACTAAATTAGGTGAAATTAATGGTGAAATTAAAGTAGTAATTTCAAATAAAGAAAGTGTTTATGCTCTTGAAAGAGCAAGATTAAATAACATAAAAGCCTTTTATGAAACTAATGAAGATGAAATTATAAATTTGTTAAAAGAAAACAATATAGACTTAGTAGTTCTAGCAGGATATTTGAAAATTATTAGTCCTAAGTTTGTAGAGGTATTTAGAGATAAAATAATAAATATACATCCTTCATTAATACCAGCATTTTGTGGTGAAGGGTATTATGGAGAAAAAGTTCACCAAGCAGTTGTAGATTATGGAGTAAAAGTAACTGGTGCTACGGTACACTTTGTAGATGAAAAAGCAGATAATGGACCGATAATAATGCAAGAAACGGTAACTGTAAATTCTAGTGATGATGCAAAATCAGTAGCGAAAAAGGTTTTACAAATAGAACATAAAATATTAAGTGAAAGTTTAAAGCTATTTTGTGACCATAAATTAACTATTAAGGGTAGGAGTGTGTTTATAAATGAGTAAAAGAGCATTAATAAGTGTGACAGATAAAAGTGGAGTAGTTGAGTTTGCTAGAGAATTAAATAATCTAGGATATGAAGTTATATCTACGGGAAATACATTCAAGACACTAAAAGAAAATGGGATAGCTGCAATAACTATAGATGAAGTTACTAAATTCCCAGAAATGCTGGACGGAAGAGTTAAGACATTAAACCCGTATATACATGGAGGAATACTTTATAAAAGAGATGAAAAATCTCATGTTGATACAGTGAATGAATATAACATAGAATCAATAGACTTAGTAGTAGTTAATTTATATGATTTTGAAGGAACTTTAAAAAGCCGAAAAAGTCACGATATCGTGATAGAAAATATAGATATTGGTGGACCATCTATGATACGTTCTGCTGCTAAAAATTATAAGGATGTAACTGTTATAGTTGATGTAGCTGATTATAATATAGTAATAGAGAAGTTAAAAAATAATGAGTTAACTTTAGAAGATAGAAAAAATTTAGCATACAAAGCTTTCTCAACAACAGCAAGATATGATGCACTTATATCAACTTATTTTGCAGGAGAAGTTAGGGATACTTATCCAGAAATACTTAATTTAACATTCCAAAAGGAACAAACATTAAGATACGGAGAAAATCCACATCAAAGTGGGATTTTATACTCTCAACCAAATGCAAAAAATCCAATATTAAGATATGAACAATTAAACGGAAAAGATCTTTCTTTCAATAACTTAAATGATTTACATGGATGTTTAGAAGTAATGAGAGAATTTAAAGACACTGAAGAAGTTGTTTCAGTAGCTATAAAGCATACTAATCCATGTGGAGTAGGATTAGGAAAAGATACATTTGAAGCATATACAAAGTGTTATGAAGCTGATAAAGTTTCTATATTTGGTGGAATAGTTGGAATAACATCAACAGTAGATAAATGTAGTGCAGAAAAAATGAATGAAATATTCTTGGAAATAGTAGTAGCTTATGACTATACTGAAGAAGCTTTAGAAGTATTAAAGAAAAAGAAAAATTTAAGAGTATTAAAACTTGCTAAAATAGAAAATAGTTTACAACCGTATGATATGAAATATTTAGATGGGAAACTATTAATTCAAGATAGAAACAGTTCTTTATCAGATAAATTTGAAATAGTTACAAGTATAAAACCAACTCAAGAAGAAATTCAAGATATGGAATTTGGTATGAAGGTAGTAAAAAATATGAAATCAAATGCCATAGCAATAGTTAAAAATGGTAAAACTTTAGCTTTAGGTTGTGGTCAAACTTCAAGAATTTGGGCATTAAAAAATGCTTTAGAAAACAATAAAGATAAAGATTTTAAAGGTGCAACATTAGCATCAGATGCATTCTTCCCATTTGGTGATTGTGTAGAATTAGCACATGAATTTGGGATAGATTCAATAGTTCAACCTGGTGGTTCTATGAATGATAAAGATTCAATAGAAGCATGTGATAAAAATAATATGACTATGGTGTTTACAGGAATAAGACATTTTAAACACTAGGGGGTAAATCATGAAAATATTAATTATAGGTGGTGGCGGTAGAGAACATGCCATAGCTTGGAAATTAAATAATGAAAACAACATTGAAAAGATATATTGTGCTCCAGGAAATGTAGGAATAGCTCAGGTAGCAGAGTGTTTAAATATAAATGATGATAATATAGAAGAACTTTTAAAGTTTGCTAAAAAAAATAATATTGATTTAACAATAGTAGGACCAGAAGTTCCACTAGTTAAAGGTATTGTAGATAAATTTGAAAAAGAAGGCCTTAAAGTATTTGGACCTAATAAAGAATGTTCACAGCTTGAGGGAAGCAAGGCATTTTCAAAAGAATTTATGATAAGACACAATATACCTACTGCAAAGTATAAAGAATATACAGATATTGATGAAGCTATAAATGAAATAGATAGCTTTGGATATCCAGTAGTAATAAAAGCAGATGGACTAGCTGCTGGTAAGGGTGTGGTTATACCACAAAATAGAGAAGAAGCAATAACTACATTATATGAAATGATGAGTCATAAGAAGTTTGGAACTGCTGGAGATAAAATTGTTGTAGAAGAATTTTTAACTGGTATAGAAACATCAATATTAGCATTTGTAGATAATAATACAATAGTTCCTATGGTAAGTGCAAAAGACCATAAAAAAGTTTATAACAATGAACAAGGTCCAAACACAGGTGGAATGGGAACATTCTCTCCAAGTGAAATATATACAGATGAACTAGCTAAAGAAGTAGAAGAAAAAGTATTATTAGCTACACTAAATGGATTTAAAAAAGATGAATTAGATTATAAGGGAATATTATTTATAGGTCTTATGATAACTGAAGAAGGAGCTAAAGTTCTTGAGTACAATGTAAGATTTGGAGATCCTGAAACTCAATCTGTTTTATTTAGATTAGAAACAGATTTACATAAGATAATAGAAGCTATATTAGATAATAAATTAAATGAAATAGAGATAAAGTACAAAAAAGAACAAGCAGTTTGTGTAATGCTTACATCTGGTGGATATCCAGAAAGTTATGAAAAGGGAAAAATAATAGAAGGACTTAATGAATTAGATGAAGACATAGTAGTATTCCATAGTGGAACTAAGATGATAAATAATAACTTAGTTACAAATGGAGGAAGAGTATTAGGTATTACAACTAGCGCTGAAAATGTTGAAGATGCGGCAATAAAAATTTATGAAAATATAAATAAAATAAACTTTGAGGGAATGCACTACAGAACGGATATTGGAATATAGTCATGTGTAGAATTAGTTTAAATTAATATATCATCTTAGTGTCACGTTATCATGAATTAATAATTATTTAATTATAAATTTCATGATAATGTGACACTAAAAATTAAGTTATCACAATATTTTAAACTGATATAGATGAGTAACTAATTAATAGATTATTTAAGTTAGAATTTAAATAATGTGTTAATTAGCTACTTACTAAGTAGCAGTATAAATTTAATTTTATAAAAAGGGAGAAAAATTATGTTAAATACTATAAGTTTAGAGTCAAGCGTTAGAAGAATATTAGTAGAAAAAAGACCAGGGTTTGACCTTGAAGCTAAAGCTTTACAAAAGGATTTAATAGAAAGTTTACATATAGAGGGAATAAATAATATAAGAATTTTAAATAGATATGATATCGAAGGAATGGAAGATGATGTTTATGAAAAGGCATCTAGAACTATATTTTCAGAGCCGAATTTAGATATTGTTTATCATGAAACATTAGATGTTATATGTGGTGATGAAACAAAAGAAAGAGTATTTGTAATAGAATACTTGCCAGGTCAGTACGACCAAAGAGGGGATTGGGCTAGTCAATGTATTCAGATAGTAAATCAAGGAATAAGACCAACAATAAATACAGCTAAAGTATACATATTAAATGGAATTATAAGTGATGATGAATTTAATAAGATAAAAAAATATTGCATAAATCCAGTTGATAGTAGAGAAGCATCTTTAGAAAAGCCAAAAACTTTAAAAATTGAAACTGAAATTCCAACAGAAGTAGAAATATTGGATGGATTTATAAACTTAACAGAAAATGAATTAAAGGAATTTTTAAGTAATCAAGGTCTTGCAATGACATTAGGCGATTTAGAACATATTCAAGGATACTTTATAAATACTGAAAAAAGAAATCCAACTATAACAGAGATAAAGGTATTAGATACTTATTGGTCAGACCATTGTAGACATACTACTTTCATGACACAAATAGAAGATGTAAAAATAGAGAGTGGAAAGTATACAGATATAGTTAAAGATGCATATGATATGTATTTAGAATCTAGAAAAAATGTATATGTAGATAGAAATAAAGATATATGTTTAATGGACATAGCAACTATAGCAATGAAAGAGTTAAGAAAAGAAGGTAAGTTAGAAGATTTAGATGTAAGTGAAGAAATAAATGCTTGTAGTATAAATGTAGATGTTGAAATAGATGGCAAAATAGAAGAATATTTAGTAATGTTTAAAAATGAAACACATAACCATCCTACTGAAATAGAACCATTTGGTGGAGCGGCTACATGTTTAGGTGGAGCAATAAGAGATCCACTATCAGGAAGAAGTTATGTATATCAAGCAATGCGTGTTACGGGAAGTGCAAATCCTAGAACTACATTAGAAAATACATTACCTGGTAAGCTTATGCAAAGAAAAATAACAACAGAAGCAGCTCATGGATATAGTTCATATGGAAATCAAATAGGATTAACAACTGGTCAAGTTGCAGAAGTTTATGATGAAGACTTTGTTGCTAAGAGAATGGAAATAGGAGCAGTTATAGCAGCGGCACCTAAGGAAAATGTAGTTAGAGAAGTTCCTGTAAACGGAGATATAGTAATTTTACTTGGAGGAAAAACTGGAAGAGATGGATGTGGAGGAGCAACTGGTTCATCAAAAGAACATAGTGAAGAGTCTATACTTACTTGTAGTGCCGAAGTACAAAAAGGGGATGCTCCTAATGAAAGAAAAATACAAAGATTCTTTAGAAATAAAGAAGTAGCTCAAATGATAAAAAGATGTAATGACTTTGGAGCTGGCGGAGTTTGTGTTGCTATAGGAGAAGTTGCAGATAGTTTAGATATAAATTTAAATTTAGTTCCTAAAAAATATGATGGATTAGATGGAACTGAAATAGCAATATCAGAATCACAAGAGCGTATGGCAGTAGTTATAAAAGTAGAAAACAAGGATAAATTTATAGATTTAGCAAGAGAAGAAAATTTAGAGGCAACCCATGTAGCTACAGTAACGGATACTGGATATATGAGAATGTTCTGGAATGATAAAGCTATTGTTAACTTACAAAGAGATTTTATAGAAACAAGTGGAGTTAAGCAAACTACAAAAATTCATGTAGATAAAGTAGAAGAAGAAAATACATTCTTTACAAATAAAACTAAAAATTGTGAGTTAGCAATAGAAGAAAGTATAAAAGATAAATTTATAAACATGATATCAAGTTTAAATGTATGTTCACAAAAAGGATTAGTAGAAAGATTTGATAATACAATAGGTTCAAATACCGTACTTATGCCATTTGGAGGAAATTATCAAGCAACACCTATACAAGGTATGGTAGCTAAAATACCTGTACTTGGAGGAGAAACTAATACTTCAACAATAATGACTTATGGATATAATCCTAAAAT
>JAVXLU010000071.1:0-12054 GCA_036646635.1 Romboutsia sp. | reverse complement strand
TCTATTTATTATACAAATTTTATTAAAAAAATTCATATTTTCAAATAATATGGGTTAAAATATACATTTAAATTTCAAATTTAAATTATATTTTATAAAATGCATTATAAAATTATATAAACTTCAACTTATTTCATTTGTTCTTTAATCCAATTAATAGCAACATCTAATTGATTTTTCTCATTTTTTTCTTCAATTGTAGGTTTTATTCCTTTTCCATTGATATAATCTCCATTTGGAGTAAAGTATTGAGCAGTTGTTAGCTTATATCCAGTTCCATCTTTTAATTCTCTTACACTTTGTACTAATCCTTTACCAAATGTAGTTGTTCCTACAGATATACCAGCCTTATTATCTAAAATAGCTCCTGTAAGTATCTCTGATGCAGATGCACTACCTTCGTTAGTTAATATAACCATTGGTAAATCTATTTTTCCTTTACTTGACTTTAAATACTCTGTATTTCCTTTATTATCCTTAGTATAAACAATAGTACCTTCACCTATTAATTCATCAGCTATCTCTTGACATATATTTAATAAACCTCCACCATTGTTTCTTACATCTATAACTATACCTTTTATACCTTTACCTTTTAATTGCTCAAGTGCTGATTTGAAATCTTTATATGTATTTTCACTAAATGAAATTATTTTTATATATCCAATTCCATCTTCTAGCATTTTACTTTCTATACTCTTAGAAACTATTTCTTCTCTCTTAACTTTAATATTAAATTCTTTTCCATCTCTTTTTAATGTTAATTCAACTTCTGTACCTGATTTACCTTTCATCATTCCAACAGCTTCATCAGAATTTTTAGAATAGACAGGAGTGCCATCAACTTTTATTATTTTGTCTCCAGGTTTAATTCCACTTTTTTCAGCTGGCGACCCTTCTATCGGAGCTATTACTGTTATGTAGTCATCTTCTGATGTAGGGCTTATATATATACCTATTCCAACATAAGAACCACTAGTTTGTTCCTTTAATCTTTCAAATTCATTTTTAGTATAATATTGAGAATACGGGTCATCAAGGCCATAGAATAAACCTTTTATTGCCCCATCTACTAATTTTTTATCTGATGGTTTCTGATAAAAATCTTCTTTTATTGCTCCTTCTAATCCAATCATCTTGTTATACTTTTTATATCCCTCGTATAAATCTTTAGATATTACAACTCTATTACCTATTGCAATTTGAAGAGTTGATGTAAATAATGCTGTAACTATTACGAGAACTATACCGTATATAATAGCTTTTTTCTTTGATATCATGTTAGTTGCATCTCCTTTATCCTAATATACTATCTATTATATGACTAGCTATCATTTTTATTACTATTTAGATATTTGTATTGATTTAAGTTATTCACTTATACTAAAATTTATATTATATGAATAGATAAATTTATATCTACATTATATCATAGTAAAAGGGGTAGATTTTATGAAAAAAGAGTTTAGAGATAAAGTTATATCTACTAGAAAAAATCAGCATTATGAATTTATATCTGATCACTCATCAATAATTATAAAAAAATTATTATCAATGGAGTGTATCCAAAATTCAAAAAATATTATGCTTTATTTAGATTTTAATAATGAGGTTCAAACAAGTGAGTTAGTTAATAAACTTATTGGTCTAAAAAAAATAGTTTATTCTCCAATAACTATAACCAAAGAAAGAAAATTAATACCTTGTCGAATTACAAATTTGGAAGATAATATAAAAATAGGAGCCTATGGTATAAGAGAGCCAAAAAAAGATTGTTATCCTTCAATTGATATTTCTGATATTGATATTGTAATAGTCCCTGCTGTTGCTTATGATAAAAATCGATATAGACTTGGCTATGGAGGTGGATATTATGATAGATTTTTAAACAATTCTAAAAATAGTGCAATAACTATAGGCATTGCTTTTGACTTCCAAATTTTCGATGAAATACCAAAAGAATCTCATGATGCACAATTAGACTATATCATAACAGAAACAACTATATTGTCTTATTTAAATGACTAATTAAATCAGATGATACACCATATAAATGGTGTATCATTTCTTAATATTATTTTTTATCTATTTGTTCATTATCTTGTTTATCAATCTTTCTATATTTTTCTAGAACTTCATATATATTTTTATCAATATCACTTATATTTTTACCTGTAAGTATCTCTAATCCTTCTTCTATACTTGATATTGCATATATATTAAAGTTTCCTTTTTCAACCGCTTCTACTACTTCATCTTTAAGTAATAAATTTTTAACATTTTGTATAGGCATCATAACCCCTTGCTTACCTGTAAATCCCTTCAATTTACAAACATCGAAAAATCCTTCTATTTTTTCATTTATACCACCTATAGGTTGTATTTCACCTTTTTGGCTTACTGAACCAGTTACTGCTATATCCTGTTTTATTGGAATATTACCTATACTTGAAATTATTGCGTATAATTCAGTACTAGATGCACTGTCTCCATCTACACCATTATAATTTTGTTCAAAAGTTATTGATGTAGTTATAGATAATGGTCTTTCTTTTCCATATCTTGACCCTAAATATCCACTTAAAATCAATACTCCTTTATCATGTATACTTCCACTTTTCTTTACTTCTCTTTCTATATTTACAACTCCACTTCTTCCTTTATAAGTAGATGCTGTTATTTTAGATGGTTTTCCAAAAGAATATTCTCCTGTACCCATTACCGCAAGTCCATTTATTTGACCTACTTTTTTTCCCTCAATATCTATTAGCAAAGTTTTATCTTTAAACATTTCATTTAATTTTTCTTCATATTTATTACTTCTATATATCTTTTGTCTTATTGCTTTTTCTACATCTTCTCTTATAACATATTCATTATTGTCTTCACTCACTGTTGATGCTTCATATATTATGTCTACGACTTTATTAAAACTCGCTGTAAGTTTATCTTTGCTATCACTTATTCTAGTGCTATATTCTATTATTCTCTCAACTGCTGATTTATCAAAGTGTTTCAAATTTTCTTCATTACATTTATTAGATATTAACTGCACTGTTTTATAAATGTTTTCTTCATTCTTATCAATTTCTATATCAAAATCAGCCATTATTTTAAATAAATTTCTAAAATCTTCTTCATATGCATAAAGTACACTGTAGTAATAACTATCACCTACTAATATGACCTTTAAATCTAAGTCTATAGGCTCAGGTTTCAAAGTAGATGTAACTACATATCCATATTGTTTATTTAAAGATTCCATAGCTATATTATCTGATTTTAGGCTCCTTTTTAAGCAATCCCAAGAGAAAGGGTTAGATAATAAATCTTTAGCATTTATAATTAGATATCCTCCATTAGCCTTATGAAGTGAACCTGGCTTCATTTCCATAAAACTAGTAGTTAATGCACCTATTTCATTTTTATATTCAATACAACCTATCATGTTGTAGTATGTAGGATTATTTTCAATAACTATTTTACATTGTTCTGATTCACTATTATCTATAAATAAATTAACTTTATATTTATTAAATAATTTTTCTTCATTTTTAGGCGATATCATTCCTAATAGTGCCATTGGATTTTTTTGATTTTCTTCAGAGTCGATTTTAAATTTAGAAATATTATTAACAATATCATCACATAAATCTTCAATATATTTTTTAACTTTATCATCTTCTCCATATTTTTCTGATAAGTATTTGCTATAAAAAACTACTACGCTTTTTCCTACATTTTTATCTAAATCATGATTTTTATTTTTATAATCTTCTTCACATGATTTTATTTTATCTATGTAGTCTTTGCTATCTTGATTAAGTTTCGTTCCTTCTTCTCTTAATTTTTTTATTTCAATAGTTGTAAGATTTCCTAATTCATCTTCTTGCATTAATGTTCCATCTTCTTTTATAGGTATACTCATTAATCCTTTATCTGTTACTTGAAATTTAAAACCTCTTGGTTTTGAAAATTCATTTAATTCTCCAATTATTTTTTCAATGTTATTTTCTAATACACTCATTAATAATCTATTATGATACTCATATTCTTTAGAATTAAACAGTTGAGGTATATCATATTTAAGTTTTTCTATAATATCTTCTATATCTTTTTTAAATAACTTTCCTTGCCCTGATTTAAAAGATAGTGATGTTGGCTCATTTGGGTTTTTAAAGTTATTAACATATACCCAATCTTTTAAATGTTTTTGTTTTGCATTTTTTTGTATAAGCTTCTTAGTGTAACTGGTTCTACCTAAACCACTAGTACCTGCAACATATATATTGTATCCTTTTTGTTTCATCTTCAATCCAAATTCAATAGCTTGAACTGCCCTGTCTTGTCCAATTATTTCTTTTATAGGTGTTATATCTTTTGTTGTATTAAAGTTTATTTTATCTAATACATTTTTGCATTTTAAGTCTTCTATATTAACTTTATATTTATCTAGATTTAACATTTATTCACCTCTATATAGTATTTTAATTTTTATTTTTCCCTACTTTATGGTAAATAATTAGTTATTATTAAATTTTAATATTAATATATTAAAAAGACTCTAATATCAAAATTGATTATTAAAGTCTTAAATATGTATTATTATACTTTCTTATTATTCATCTTTTAATGTGTTTAATTCTATTCTGTCTGGAAGATTTGTAAGATTTGTTTCTACTACTATGTATGGATATGATTTTTCTTTTTCCTTATATGTTACTTTAACCCTCATTACACTCTTATCTTCTTCTTGTAAAATGTCTACTTTGTCTATTATTATTCCATGTTCATTATCATTACCTCTAGTAACTATAACATATATTTTTTTATCTAGTTTTACCGCTAATGCTCTTTCTTCATTTGTGTACTTATCCATTATATCTAATATTTTTTCTGGAATAGCTTCTCTTTGTATCATTGTATAATCTACTGGTTTTGATTGTTCCATAAACATTTTAGGTATAAATATAAACCCTCCTATTATTAGTATCAATACTAGGACTCCATATATTACACCTTTAATATTAAACTTTATTTTCAACTATATCACCTCCTATCTATTTAAAATATATGAAACTTGTTCAGTTATTATAATAATTTTTTACAACTTATATTTAAATTTACCTATCACATTTACAATGCTTTATTATATAATTTTTTCCGATATTTTTTAAGATGCGTTAAATTTATAACTGTTGAAGTTTATTTCATATTTATAGATAGAACTATTATATTCTTATTGGAAAAATGATTAAATTTATATTTAAAAATGAAGTTTAATCAATAAAAGAAATCAAGAAAAAACATGGGTATGATTAATACTACGTATTATATACTCTTAATTTAAAATGGGGTGTTGTATATGGCAAGAGCAAGAACAAATAAAAGAGGTTCATTGAGTCATCAAATTAACCAAAGAATGATGAATATAAAATAAAGCCTAATGAAACAAAGGAAGGAATTTCAAAAATAAAAAAAATATCAATTAAAATTACCAATAAATATTGATTATTTAATTCCAAAGGATGATTCTGTAAGGTTATTAAGTTATATTATAGAGGAAGTGAACTTAGAAAGATTATATCAAACTTATTCTCGTGTTAGAGAAAATTCAATAACCCCAAGACAGCTTTTAAAAATCGTAATTTATGCAAATATGAATAATTCATATTCTTCAAGAGAAATTTAGAAACTATGTAAAAGAAATGTTAATTTTATGTATCTTTTAGACGAATCCACTGTTCCAGACCATTCCACAATTTCAAGATTTCGTAGTAAGCACTTTGTACTTGTAAATGAAAGTATATTAGCTCAATTTACAAAATTTTTAGGCAATAAAAATAAAATATCTCTAGAAAATTTATTTTAGAATGTGAATCTTATTTTGATGTTAAAATTATTTATAAAAATTATACATATCATAAAAAAAGAGACTATCGCTGAACAATTTTTTAATGCCCATACGATAGTCCCATTCTAAATTAAGTATTAAATGACCAGGTCATTTAATACCTTTATTATTTACTTTTTTTAGATATTGCTTCTTTTACGGATTTAACTATATCATCAGATGTTAATCCATATTTTTTTAATAATTCATTAGGTGTTCCAGATTCTCCGAATGTATCTTGAACTCCTACCTTTTTAACAATAACAGGACATTCTTCACTTACAACTTCACTCACACTTGAACCTAGCCCACCGATTATACTATGTTCTTCTGCTGTTACTATTGCACCTGTCTCTTTTGCTGCATTTATTATCACTTCTTTATCTATAGGCTTTATAGTAGACATATTTATAACTCTAACATTTATACCTTCTGATTTTAATGCTTCATGAGCAAGTATTGCTTCATTTACCATTATTCCACAAGCTATTATTGTTGCATCATTTCCTTCTCTAACTACAACACCTTTTCCTATTTCAAATTTATAATTTTCATCAAATAATGTAGGTACTGCACTTCTTCCAAGACGAACATACATCGGACCATTAAATTTAGCTGCCGCAAATATCATTTGTTCAGTTTCTATACCGTCAGCAGGAACTAAAACTGTCATATTTGGTATAGCTCTCATTATAGCTATATCTTCTACACTTTGGTGAGATGCTCCATCTTCACCTACTGTAAGTCCTGCATGTGTTGCACATACCTTAACATTTAACTTAGGATAAGCTGCTGAATTTCTTATTATTTCGAAAGCTCTTCCAGTAGCAAACATTGCAAAACTACTTGCAAAAGGAATTTTTCCAGATGCAGCAAAACCACAAGCTGCCCCTATTAAGTTTTGTTCAGCTATACCCATATTAAAAAATCTATCCGGGAAGGCTTTATAAAAATCATTTGTCTTAGTAGATTTTGATAAATCTGCATCTAATACAACTATATTATCATTAACTTCACCTAATTTAACTAATGCTTTTCCATATGCCTCTCTAGTTGCTATCTTACTCATTGTCTGCACCTCCTAATTCAGCTAATGCTTTTTCTAAATCACTATCACTTGGAGCCGTTCCATGCCATCCAGCTTCATTTTCCATAAATGACACGCCTTTACCTTTTATAGTCTTAGCAACTATCATTGTAGGTTTTCCTACTGTTTCTTTTGCCATATCAAGAGCTGCAAATATTTGGTCAAAATCATGTCCATCTATTTCGATTACATTCCATCCAAAAGATTTAAACTTATCAACTATAGGACCTATATTCATTACTTTTGATGTGTCTCCATCTATTTGAAGACCATTATAATCTAAAAATGCTACCATATTATCAAGTTTGTAATGAGCTGCACTCATTGACGCTTCCCATATTATACCTTCTTGAACTTCTCCATCTCCAAGTAAAGCATATACTCCCCATGGTGCATTATCTAATTTAGATGCCATAGCCATACCACAAGCCACAGAAAAACCTTGTCCTAATGAACCTGTTGACATATCAACACCTGGTATATTTTTCATATCTGGATGTCCTTGTAACAAACTTCCTATTTTTCTTAATTTATCTAATTCATTTCTATCAAAGAATCCTTTTTGAGCTAATGTTGCATATAACACTGGTGCTGCATGTCCTTTTGATAAAACAAATCTATCTCTATCTTCCATTTTACAATTATTAGCATCTACATTCATTTCATCAAAATAAAGGGCTGTTAATATCTCAACAGCAGATAATGATCCTCCTGGATGTCCAGACTTAGATTCATTTATCATAGAGACTATATCTTTTCTGATATTAATTGCAATCTCATTTAATCCTTTATGGTCTCTCATGTAATTACCTCCCTGTGTTTTTAAAGTAAAAAATTACTTATTATGTAATGTATTTTTTATTTTAATCTCATATTATTATATCACTTTTATATCCTTTTTTACTCATATTTTTTAAATTAAAGGCTATTATCTATATTTATTAGCTAATTTTAATGATTTTATATAACATATTTTTAATTTTTTCTTTTTGATTTTTTCTTATATGACTTTATATATCGACGTAATCCTTTATTTTAAATTCAAATTTAAATTTCATTAAAAAAAATATTGATATTAAAATTAATATCAATATTTTTATAACGTAAATAAACCTAAACTTATTCGAAGGCTATTATCCACTTTTACCATCATGTCATGGTCTAGACAACCAATTTTTTCTCTTAGCCTTTTCTTATCTATTGTCCTTATTTGTTCTAGGAGAATTACAGAATCTTTATTAAGCCCATATTCATTAGCACTTATCTCTATATGAGTAGGTAACTTCGCCTTATTAATTTGAGATGTTATAGCTGCTACTATGACAGTTGGACTATATTTATTACCTATATCATTTTGTATTATTAGAACAGGTCTAACACCACCTTGTTCCGATCCAACAACTGGGCTTAAATCTCCATAATATAAATCTCCTCGCTTTATATCTAGGCTAATAGTCACCTTGAGCAATCTTCCCTTCAGAACTGTCATCAGAAGATACTTCATTTGTCATACCTAATTCAGCTAATGATAAATTAATTTGACCCATTTCCTTATAACCCTTAATCATATACTCTTTAACGTCTATCTTTTTCTTTTGAGTTATATAGAATTGAAAGGCAGCTTTTGCAAAATCTTCTCTGTTGCTATTCTCCATCTGGACGATATAATCTACTTCAGATATTAGAGAATCCGGTAAAGTAAATATTATTTTTTCCTTGTTCTTACTATTCACAAAATCGCCTCCCGGAGTATACTATCAATTTTATTTTATCAAATAATTATCCACTTGTAAAATTGCATCTTTTACCATATAAATACGGTTGACTCTTCTCGATACCATGCATAAAATTTCGTAGTTTATAGTTCCTAAGTCTTTCGCTATATTTTCAACGGTCATATTACCTTCTCCAAATATTATAACCTCATCGCCTATTTTTATGTCTATTTCTTTATCTATCTTAACCATACACTGGTCCATACATATTCTACCAACAATATTAAATGTATTACCTTTTATGCTTACTTTAGGGTTGTTCTGCATCCTTGTGAATCCATCTGCGTATCCAATAGGAATTGTTACTATCTTTTCTTTTTGTTTACTTTCATATTTTAGTCCGTAACTTATACCTACTTCACATTCAATATCTTTAATATGTGCTATTTTTGTTTTTAATGTCATAGCAGATTTTAATTCTAATCTTTCCTTTATGACATCATCTGATGGATAATGACCATAAAGTACTATTCCGCATCTTATCATATCAAAGTTTAAATTTGGACAGTCCATAATTGCAGCACTATTAGATACATGCTTTATTGGTATATTTATACCCTTTGAAGCTAAGCTATCTACAATAAACTTAAATCTATCTGCTTGTTTGTAGGTAAACTCCTTGCTTACTTCATCCGCCGTAGCAAAATGAGTATATATACCTTGTAATTCTACAAAGTCTAAAGCATGTATTTGAGCTATATTATTTACCGAAGATTCATTACATTGGAATCCCAACCTAGTCATACCAGTATCAATCTTAATATGAACAAAAGCCTTTTGTTTTATACCACTTGAAATATTGTTAATTTTTTGTGCCATTTCTAAAGAATAAACAGTAATAATTATATTGTTTTTAATAGCTAATTTTAGAGATTCTTCAGGAATATATCCTAAACATAGTATCGGAAGTTCTATTTTTTCATTTCTTAATTCTATAGCTTCTTCTAATCTAGCTACTGCAAAGTAGTCTACATTTTCATTTTCCAAGAATTTTGCAATTTCAACTGAACCATGTCCATATGCATTAGCTTTAATTACTGCACAAATTTTGATATCTTCTTTTACCAGTTTTTTTATATTATTTAAATTAAATTTTATATTATCTAGATTTATCTCCGCCCACGTAGGAGCTGTTATAATACTTCTCATTAATTTGTTCCCCTTATTTCTTGTATTCAAATTCCTTATACGTTATATCGAATCTAGTATTACCTTTATTGTCTACTATTTTCATTTTTTCAGGTAATTTTGTTTTAGCATTAATATACAATATTTGTTTACTAAAATACTTGTCATCTCCAGGTATCAATGTTTCTAAAGCTAAACTTCCTTTTGATAATTTTATATTTATATCTTCATTTTGAAGATAATTTTTTATAAAATCACCTATAAACATATACTGTTGGTTTTCACCTGCATTAGGTAATTCTACAACATCTTTTATATCAGGATTCTTAACTAATATTTTATTCTTTTGATATTGCATAGTCTTGCCTTTTAAATGTTCTGGAGAAACTACCTCTAGTTTGTAAGTATCCGGCTTATTATAATTATGAATAAATACATAATTATGTGCACTTTTATTTCCTAATACTTCTATGTCTGCTGTGCACTTGTAAGAAGACATATTTAATATTTTCTTTTGAAATTCTTCATATACTTCTTCTTTAGTGGACTCTCTTTGCTGACATCCTACTATAATTACTAAGATGCCAACTATTACAATAGTTAATATAGTCCACTTTTTCACTCAAAATCCTCCTATTAAATTTTATTAATTATACATTGCTTTTATTATGTCATACCTACATATTATTCCTTTTAAGCAATTCTCTCCATCTACAACTGGAACCCTATTTATAGATTTTTTTATCATTAAGTTAGCTATATCATCAAATTCATCATCTTCATGAACCTTTATTATGTCTGTTGACATTAAATCTTCTACTTTATATGCTCCTATCTTTTTCATATCTTCTTCCATTTTTTTAAAATCGTCTAAATAAATTATACCTTGCATAAAGTTTATAATTTGCGGCATTTCTATGTACTTTTCTTTTTTCATAATATCAGTTTCTGAAATTATACCTACTACTTTATTATTTGAATCTACTACCGGTAATCCTCCTATCTTTTCTTTAATTAAAAGATTTGCTATATTTACTAAACTATCATCCTTTTTAGCTACTATTACATCAGTAGTCATTATATCTTTCGCTGTTTTATTTTTCATTTTATCACTCCTTAATTATAGTTATAGCATTTGCCACAGCATATTCTTTACAATGAGATATTGAAACTTTTATTTCTAAAACATTATAATCTATGCAGATTTCCCTTAAATTATTATAAGTTTTAACAATAGGTTTACCTAATTCATTTCTTAAAACTTCAATATCATTAAAATTATAATCTCTTATACCTGTTCCCATTGATTTGCTAATTGCTTCTTTAGCTGCAAAATTACCCGCTACAGTTTCAGCTTTAAATCCTTTCAATCTAAAATAATCTATTTCATTACTAGTAAATATTTTATCTAAAAATCTAGGATTATTTTCTATAATATCTCTTATCCTACTAATTTCTATAATATCTACACCAATATCTAATATACTCATGATATCCTCCCAAAATTACTTATATTACTATTGTATTACTATTAGACAATTATATACAATGACTTATAGTTTAAATTTAAACTATTTTTAATATATAAAAAGAGCTAGGATTTAACCTAGCTCTTTTTATATGTAACATATTTATCTTATATCCAGTCAGCAGACTCAATTACTATAACTGTTTTGTCTTTATCTACATTCATGAAACCTTCAGATATTTTAGCTTCTTTAAACTTTCCGTCTTTTTTTATACGTAAAGTTCCAACTTGTAAACCTGTAACTAAAGGTCTATGGTTTCTAAGTATTCCTCTGTAACCTTCAGTAGTTCTAACTATAACCATCTCAGCTGTTCCATTATAAAAAATTTTATCAGGAGTGACAATTTCAACCGCAAATTCATTTGCCATTATTATCTACTCTCCTTTGCTTTCTCAATTACATGGTCTATATTTCCTGCATTTAAGAATGCTGATTCAGGTAATTTATCATGTTTTCCTTCTAATATTTCTTTGAAGCTTCTTATAGTATCTTTTAATGGTACATATATACCAGGTGCTCCTGTAAATTGTTCAGCAACATGGAATGGCTGACCTAAGAATCTTTGTATTCTTCTTGCACGAGCAACTATTAATTTATCTTCATCTGATAATTCATCCATACCAAGTATAGCTATTATATCTT
>JAVXLU010000070.1:0-12125 GCA_036646635.1 Romboutsia sp. | reverse complement strand
TACATCTCTTATATTTGACATACCTGTCATATACATTATTATTCTTTCAAATCCTAAACCAAATCCTGAATGAGTAGCTGTTCCGAACTTTCTAAGTTCTAAATACCACCAATAATCTTCTTTGTTTAGGCCCATCTCTTCTATTCTACCTAATAATTGTTCTTCTCTTTCTTCCCTTTGAGAACCTCCAACTATTTCTCCTACCCCTGGTACAAGTAAGTCCATAGCTCTAACCGTTTTCCCATCTTCATTCATTCTCATATAGAATGCTTTTATATCCTTCGGGTAATCAGTTACAAATACTGGTGCTTTGAATATTTGTTCTGTTAAATATCTTTCATGCTCAGTTTGAAGGTCATCCCCCCACTTAACTGCATATTCAAATTCATGACCTGATTCTTGCAACATCTCAACCGCTTTAGTGTATGTTAATCTAGTAAAGTCTGAGTTTACTACATTATTTAATCTTTCTAATAATCCTTTGTCTATGAAACTATTGAAAAATTCCATTTCTTCTGGAGCATTTTCCATTACATAGTTTATAACATATTTTATCATATCTTCAGCTAATTCCATATTATCTTCTAAATCAGCAAAACATATTTCAGGTTCTATCATCCAGAATTCTGAAGCGTGCCTTGGGGTAAATGAATTTTCTGCTCTAAAAGTTGGGCCAAATGTATAAACATTTCTAAAAGCAAGTGCCATTATTTCTGCATTTAACTGTCCACTCACTGTTAAGTTAGCTTCTTTTCCAAAGAAATCTTCACTATAATCTATTTTTCCATCTTCAGTTTTAGGAATATTAGATAAATCCATAGTTGTTAATCTAAACATTTCCCCTGCACCTTCACAGTCACTCCCTGTTATGATTGGTGAATGAGCGTATACAAAGTTTCTATCTTGGAAGAATTTGTGTATAGCATATGCAGCTAAACTTCTTACTCTAAATACTGCAGAGAAGGTATTGCTTCTCGGTCTTAAATGAGCTATTGTTCTTAAGTATTCAAGAGTATGTCTTTTCTTTTGTAATGGATATGAATTATCTGATTCACCTTCTATTACTATATTTGTAGCATGTATTTCTATTGGTTGTTTAGCACCTTCTGTAGATACTAATTCACCTTCTACTAATACTGATGAACTTATCGGTAATTTAGATATTTCTTTAAAATTTTCTAACTTTTCATCAGATAATATTATTTGCATATTTTTGAAGAAACTTCCATCATTTAATTCTATAAAACCAAAATTCTTAGATCCTCTAGATGTTCTTATCCATCCAGATACTTTAATATTTTTACCAATATATTGCTCTTGATTTCTATATAGTTCTTTCACTGTTATAAATTGCTTTTGCATTGTTTTCCTCCTTGTATAATTATTTATAAAATAAAAAAAGCCCTTCATCCCATAAAAGGGACGAAAGACTATACTTTCGCGGTACCACCCTAGTTGTCAAATAATTGACCTCTTAGTTAAGCGTTGCTTATTGTCTATAACGGGACAATCCGTCTAAGCCTACTCTCTTTATGATTTCGGTTAGAGACTCAAAGATGTTCTTCAATATAAACCTCGTATTGAGCTTTCACCATCCTCAACTCGCTGAAACTACATTTTATATCTACTTTTCTTTTCATAGTCTTTATTTTTAATATTATTTGGATTATTTAACAAAATTATACCAACATATAAATTTTTAGTCAACACATTATTTTTCTTTATAAATTACTATTTTATAAAATTTTAATAGGTTTAGATTTTCCATTTTTATAAATAATAGTAATAAGAGGTGATTATTTGAAATATGTTTTAGTTTTTCTTATTATACTTTCTTTTATAGGTCCATCTTCCCAAAAAGGTAGAAGTATAAGTTCTGTATTCAAAGATGGCGTTTATAATTATATAACCTGTTTAGATAATACTATGAATTATCTAGTAGATAGTGTTCCTGCTTTTTCTAATTTAGCAGAAATTCCATATGAAAAAGCTTATAAAGATGTTATGGATGATAGATTTCTAAAAAAACATCTTGTATCAACCGGTGAAACACTTGATGATATTATAAAAAACTACAACACTAATATTGATGATATTGAAAGTTTTAGAAAGGTTATATATAAAGAAAATGAAGGCCTTGTATCTAAAAATTATGAAGTACAATCTGGTGAATATATAATAGTTCCATCTGATTAATTATAATAATAAAATGGTCTATCGCATAAAAATTCTTTTTATGCGACAGACCCTTTTATTTATAATCTACTGCCATTATCAACCCAATCTTTAGCTTCTATAACATTTTCTAATGATGGAATATTTACTTTAGTATTAGGTTGTAATTTATCTATATCCGCCCAAGCTGCTGTTTCTTCACTATTAGTTGGTCTATATTTTTTTAATCTTTTATTATTAGTCCCACTTAATGCCTTACCCTTATCATTTTGCAAAATAATCACCTCTTTTTCTTTTGTTTTAGTTTTAACCATTATTATTTTTACAATACATATTTATAAAAATTTAATTGATTTAACTAATAATATTTATATATTATTTGCAATTGCAATTATTGTTTCTTCTAAATTTAAAATTCCATATCCTTGAGATATATTTGGATATGTATATATATCCTTTCTAGTTGCTCCAAGCATTAAATATGTTTTTAATACTTTAGTAAATAATGTTTTTCCTGTATATATACCTTGTTGATTTAAGTACTCCATAATTAAAGCTAATACACCAGATACCATTGAACTACTTACTCCAGTTCCTGTTGCTGTATTATATGTCTGATTAATAAATGTAGATATTATATCTACTCCAGGGGCTACTATATCTGGTTTTGTTCCTTTACCTTTTATAGGACCCTTAGAAGAACCAATCCACATACTATTAGTTTTATCATTGTATGCACCCACGGTTATTATATTTTCTGTAGAGCCATATAAAGTTATTGTAGCACTAGAATTTGGATCCAAAAATCTTGTATTACTAGCTATTAAATTTTTATTCGGAAGATATATATCGTATTCACCATCTATTATAAATTCAGGATAAAGCCTTAATGTCCATACTCCTGGTTTTATATCATATATATTGATAAGTAGCTCTTGATTTCCAGAGTAAAACCATGGATAAATATATCTCATTTCATATGATGAATTTTCTAAATTAAATTTACCTCTATACACATAATACTCTGGAGAATATAAAATCTTATAACTCATTTCTCCAGATGGTGATATGAGCATAGCACCTATTTTATCAGGTCCATTTGTAGACATTATTATAGAAAGTGCACGTTGTTTTCCTACTTGTATTATTATATCTTGTTGTTCTAAACTATTTCTAAAACTTCCTTCATAATGAATATCAGTATTCCCCTCATTTCCAGCTCCACTTACAACAATAACACCTGAGTTATTTAAATAATCAAATGAATTTAAACCTGTAAATTCTATACCTGACCTTGCCCTCTCACCGATTGTTAAGTTTATTATCGTAGGCTTATTTTCTTTTTTAGATACATCTATAACATATTTTACTGCAGCTAAAAAGTCTGCATTTAAATAATTAATTTTTCCATATTCATAAGTATCTTTGTACTCTCTTAATTTAACTACTATTAGTTCACTTTTAGTTGCAACGCCTTTATAGTTTGAATTATCTCTTCCATTTCCTGATGTTATTCCTGCTGCAATAGTCCCTGTACCTATATTATCTTTAGTTAAACTTGAATCATTTGATACTATTGCTTTATTTATATCTTCTCTACTAAATTCACTTCCAAATATCATACCCTCTGGTGGTGGTAAACTGCTTCCTTCTTGATCCCATATTGAGATTATTTTACTAGTTCCATCTTCATTTATAAATGCTGGATGTAAATAATCTATACCTGAGTCTATTATGGCAATTATTATTCCTTTTCCATCTACTACTATATACGGATTATTATATATGTAGCTTGTTCCAGATGCAGTAGTTACTGTTTCTCCATTTTCTACATTATTGCTTGATTCTATTAAAGAACTCATTGTAAATGATTTTTGCCACCATGAAATCTCTTTAATACTATTTAGACTAGCTTCATCAAAATTTTCATTTGTATACACTACTGCCATTTGATTATTTAAAATAATATATTTACTTATATTGTTTTTTTTTAATGATTCCTCTATATTTCCTTGATAGATTATAACAAATGCTTTTTCCATATATTTAATACCTCCTTTCTACTTTAATTGATCAAATATACCTCTTATATTAAGTTCTCCATATCCATAATTATTGTTAGGATATGAAATATCATTATTCCTATTTGCTCCAGCTCTAATATACGTTCTCATCATTTGTATAAATCCTTTTTCTGGATATGTTCCATCTACTAAAACATACTGAAAATACATAGCTGCTGCTCCTGTTACATATGCAGCAGCTGGTGCACTCCCAGTTATAGTTGCATATTTATTTCCTGGATAAGGTGCTATAATATTTACACCAGGAGCTACTATATCCGGTTTTAATATTGAGTTTATAGTAGGTCCTCTTGATGAACTTTTCCATATACTATTATTTATAGTATTATAGGTTCCTACTGTTATATTATCATTATAGGTAGCTTGAAAGTTAATGGTATACTGTGGGTCTGGATTACTGAATTTAGTTCCGTGCTTTAAAAATACTCTATTAGGTAAATACATCTGATATATTCCATTAGTTATATAATCACCTGTTAGCCTTATTTTCCAAGTTCCACTTTTAACCTTAAATAAATTTATAATTGCTTGTTGCTGACCTGAATATGTAGTTGGATATACATATGTTATAGAGTATTGTGTCCCTTCTAAATCAAACAATCCTAATATTTGATTATAATTTGATACTTCTATATCTTTGCTTTCTTCTCCAGTTGGAGATATTACTAATACTCTTACTTTATCAGGTTTATTTATCCAAACTTGTATTTCTATTTCATCTTCATCTTCTAATAATTCAAGTTCTATTTCTTTATACTCTCCATTAAATTCAACTTTTCCTGATGTATGAGTTTGAGTATCTCCTTCGTTTCCAGCTGCATTTATTAAACATAATCCCCTCGCAAAAAATGTTAACTCTGATAGATATCTGCTAGTAATTCCTACTAAACTATTACTACCTAATATGGTATTTATTACTACTGGTATTTTTAGATCATATGATTTTTTATAAGCATATTCAATTGCTGAATGTAATGTTGCATTATTGTAAAAGTTACCTATCTTAGCTAATTTAATAATGATAAGTTCTGAATCTGGTGCTACCCCTTCGTATTCTTTATTTAAATTTCCAAGACCTGCACAAATTCCACTAATCATAGTTCCATGGCCTTCTTCATCTTTTGATAAGGTTGAATCTTTAGATGCAATTGCTTTATTTATATCTTCTCTTGTATACTCAGTTCCTATATTATATCCTTTAGGTGGATTACCTTCTTTAGTTTGATCCCATAAGTAAATGATTTTTGAAGTTCTATCTGGGTATATAAAATCCTCATGTAAATAATCTATACCTGTACTTGCTATAGCAATTATAACTCCTTTACCTGTTATAGATAAATTGGAATTATTTTTAAAAAAATTGGCTCCTATCTCTTCTGTTGCTACAATTCCATTAGATATTCCTTGATTTATTTCACCAAGTAAAGCCATTCTCACTAGAGGTTCTATCCTTATTATGTGTGGTAAAGATAATATTTTTTTTACTGAATTAAAATTTGATTGGTTAATAAATATAGTTCCAAAATTATCTGATATTTTATAAAATTTATTTCCTGTTCCTAACGATTTTAATTCTTCTTCAAATCCCTGACTATAGACTACATTAACGCCAGTTTCTATATTAGATACTCTACAGATATCTTGCTGTATTTCTAAACGTTTATTTTTTTTTTTACCTTTTCTCATTGTAAGTTCTACTTCTTTATTAATTTCTATTAGTTCACTTATTTCTACAGTATTTAAAGATAAAAATCCGTATCCCATAGAGTTATTAGGATATTTTATATTATTTTCCCTTCTTGCAGACTTTAAAAGTAAAGCTTTAAGCTTTTGTGAATATAAAAATAAATCATTTCCTTTTACAATCCCCCACTCCATAAATAAGGAACATACTCCCGTAATATGAGGTGTTGCCATACTAGTTCCACTTAGTGAGCCTGCACTCCCACCTGGTAGCACTGATACTATATTCTCACCTGGTGATAATATATCTGGCTTTTCAACACATGAATTTATATCACCTTTTCCTGAAAATACAGATACTATATCAGTTCTAGAATTATAGCTTCCAACTGTTATAACTCTTTTGCATGTTCCTGGAACTGTAACTGTTAATTCTGTTGTTGGTGTTAGGAATCTAGTATCTTTGCTCAAACCTTCCGATGTAGGTAGATAAATATCTACATTTCCTGATATTATATTTTTAGGCCTAAATACTATTTTCCAAATTCCTGGACTTATCTGATTTGTTGAACTTAATTGTATAGTTACCCTTCGGGTTAATGAATATGGAGCTATCGGATAAAAATATCCTTTTATTTTTGTTGAACCTATTATATTTTTTACTTCTCCTGAGTTTAATGAAATTTCCTGTGACTTTTGATTAGATGGAGATATTAAATACACGCTAAAATCATCTATAAAATCTGGCCAAATATTTATATTCAGTATTCTTTCACTACCACCTACTACAAACTCTACTTCTTGTACTTGATTATCTATAGTTACTCTTTTATGTCCACCTTTATCTGCATTATTTCCAGCTGCGACAGATATATTATTCTTCCAAAATAAACACATATCATCAATATATTGCTCAAATAAAGATAATCCTCTATGTGATCCTTCATTACTTCCATAACTTATATTTATTGATACTGGCATTTTAAGTTCTAAAGATTTATCTAATATAAACTTTATAGCTCTCATAAATTCTGTACTTCTTGAAAATACATCAGTTTGTATACTACCTACCTTAACAACTATCATATTTGCTTCATTTGCAATACTTGCTGCTATTCCTGCTACATGAGTTCCATGTGTACTACTTGAGGAAACAGGTATTGATAATTCTTTATTAATAGCTTTGTTTATGTCTTCATTTGTATATAATGAGCCTTCTTTAAACCCTTTTGGAGGATTCCCATTCATTGACTGGTCCCAATAATATAATATTTTCGATTTTCCACTACTATCTATAAAAATAGGAAGTGTGTAATCTATGCCTGAATCTATTATACCTAGTATAGTCCCCTTTCCTGTTAATCCAGTTTTATTCTTAAAATTAGTTATACCCGTACTTGAAAAACTTTGTACATCCTGTGCTTGTAAAATAAATGGTCTTTCTATATACTCTATCTCCGGATATAAAAGTAATTGATTTATTTGTTCATCACTCTTTAAAGTTATTATTGCATATGTTGGTGCTAAAATTTCTACTGATACATCTAATTCTTTTTCTAGTTTTAAAATATCTCCATTATATTTAACTATAACTTCATAATCTATAATAATCACCCCCATATAAATATTCTATTAATATATATATGTATTAAATCTGTTTTTATTGTATAATACTGATATTGATTTAATTTTTAGATAGTTTCAAAACTTATTTTTAAATCAACATTAATTTATAAGGATGTGTTATTTTGAAGAATATAAAATTTTATTTGAATATTGTAATTACAATAGTTACATCATATATTTTGATTAAAATTATTGATAATTATAATTATTTCTTCGGTGTAATTAGTTTACTTTTATCTTTACTTACACCATTTGTAATAGCGTTTATATTAGCATATATATTTAACCCTATTTTAAACTTCTTAGAAGATAAATTAAAATTGAAAAGGATTTTTTCACTATGTATTACCTATGGTATCCTTGTTATTTTCTTGATATCTTTTATTTTTTTCACTGCACCAGCTATAATAGGCAGTATAGCGGATATTGCAAGTCAATTCCCTCTATATATATCTAAAACTCAAGCATTTATTGTAGACCTTGGTAATAGCCTAAAAAATGTCGACCCTACTACTTTAAAAGAGTATGGAGATAAGATTATAAGTGCTATGCCTGAAATTAGCAATTTACTTATTGGGTATATTGGACAAATTTTTAATACAACTTTTTCTATAACAAAATTTATTGTCCAATTTATACTAGCATTTATAATTTGTTTCTATATTTTATTAGAAAAAGAAAGTTTCTTATCATTTTCTAATAAAGTTATTTATGTATTTTTGGGTAACAAATATGGAGATTTTTTATTAGAGGTTGGAAGAACACTAAATTCTAATATAGGTAAATACTTTACAGGAAAGCTACTTGATTCATTTATAGTTGGAGTTTTATCTGGAGTTGGACTTTACTTTTTAAAGTCAAAATATGCTTTATTATTCGGTACTTTAATGTGTTTCTTTAACTTAATCCCTTATTTTGGTCCTGTACTTGGTATGGCACCTGTAGTTATAATCAACCTATTTTATGATCCATCTGTAGCTGCATTTTCTCTAGCTTATTTATTACTTGTTCAGCAAATCGAAATTGCAATAATAGAACCTAAAATAGTTGGTGGCCAATTAGGACTTAGTCCATTTTTAACTATACTTGCAGTCACAGTAGGTGGCGGATTCTTTGGTCTTCCTGGTATGATTTTATCAGTTCCTATAATAGGTGTAATAAAGATATATTTAGTAAAATTTATTGAGTATAAACATAAAATTCTCACAAAAAATAATAGTATTGATATTAAATAATAAATTGATATAATATAAGGCTATCTTTATACTAAAAATAGCCTTTATTTTTTTATTTATCAACATTATAATTATTTATATTTTTACATAAATTAATTACGAGATTGTAACTATAAATTACAAGTATGTAACTGTTATATTAATTCCTATTTATGGTAATATTAATACATAGATAAGTACTTTAGATAGTACAAATTTAATATAATTATGAAAGATGGTGTTTTATTTGAAAAAAGCAATTATAGTTTCATTTATTTTATGCGGTTCTTTATTTTTAATTAGACCTGTTACTCAATTAATTTTTGCAGACAATAATCAAAATTCATTAATAGTACAAAATCATATATTAACTCAAGAAGAAGCTGAGCAACTTCTTTTGAAATACAATAGCAAAGTTGATTATATTTACCAAGGTGATTCAAGTCAATTTAAAGCATTAAAATCTAAAAATCTTCAAGGATACGTTTTCTTACCTAATGTTGATGGCGATATTGGCTATTTTATTGACAAAAACACTCATAATATATACTTTTTCCATCCAAGTGGATATCTGGAATTAGTAAAATAACAAATAAAAATAGTGCTAAATTAGCACTATTTTTATTTGTTATTCAATTGTATTTTTTATTATCTGTTTAATATTTATTGATGGTTTATCGTCAATTTTTACTACTTCGCCTTCCCAAGTTCTAATCATTACATAATCAGTTCCCTTTGAAATTAAATATTGAGGTAATAATGGAGTTTTTCCTTTACCTTTTGGTGCATTTACTATATAAGTAGGTATAGCCATTCCTGAGGTATACCCCCTTAGATATTCCATTATTTCAAGACCATCATCTACTGATGTATTAAAATGTTTTGTTCCTTTTACATGCTTACTATGGAATATATAATATGGTTTTACTCTTATCTTTAATAATTCTTGATTCAAGCATCTCATTATGAATTTATCATTATTTATACCATTTAAAAGAACAGCTTGATTTCCTAAAGGAACACCTACATTTGCTAACTTTTCACATGCTTCTTTAGTTTCTTTTGTTATTTCTATTGGGTGATTAAAATGTGTATTTATATATATTGGATGATATTTTTTTATCATATTACAAAAATCATCTGTTATTCTTTGAGGCATAGTAACTAAAGTTCTACTTCCAAGTCTTATGTAATCTACATGAGGTATACTTCTAATTTCACTTATTATCCATTCTAACACATCATCTTTAAGTGTTAATGGATCTCCTCCAGTTATTAATACATCTCTTATTTCTTCATTATCTTTTATATAATCGATTGACTCCTGTATAACCTTTTTACTTCTATGACAATCTTCTTGACCAATATTTCTTCTTCTTTGACAATGTCTACAATACATAGCACATTCATTTGTAACATTTATTATTAATCTATCTGGGTATCTTCTAGTTATGCTTCCTGCTGGATTTGTAAACTCCTCTCCCATAGGGTCTAGATCATCTTGTTCATCACCTAGTTCTATATATGAAGGTATAGACATTAATTTTATTGGATCGTATATATCTTTTGGGTCTATTAAACTTAAATAGTATGGAGATATCGCCCATCTGAATTGACTTTGAACTTCTTTTATATGATTTTTTTCTTTTTCTGTTAATATTAGTACTTTAGATAGAGTATCTGCATCTGTTATTCGATTAGATAATTGCCATTTGTAATTATTCCAATCAGATTCACTACCACCTAATACTTCTAATATCATTTTTTTCCTATTATCAATTTCATTTTGATTTTCTATACCTTTAGGTATACCATCTTTTATACTTATATAATCCTCTATCCTTGATTTAAGCTGTGAAGCTCTTTCTAAAGAAATTCTAGTTTGTTCATTCATAAGCTATAATACCAATAATTATGTATTGGTACTTCCCCCTTTCTTATGTTTGTACTTTTATTACATAGTTTATATTTACTAAAAATTTACCTTTATTTTAAGACTAATATTAACATAAGGAAAACATTTTTTCAACCTTTCAATTATAAAAACCCCTATATATTGTCAATATATAGGGATTTTTATAATTATTTATTCTCTTCTATTTTTTTACTTAATCTTCCTAACATGTTTTTCGAGAAATCCGATATATCCTCAGGCACACATTTATAAGTTGCCAATATACTATAAATTTCTATCGCTTTTTTATAGTCTTTTTTTCCTGTGTATGCTTTAAATGCTTCTTCAGCTAAATCTTTAGATGCTTTTGATATTTGATTATACCTTCTTCTCAAACTAACATCTCCCTTATTTTGAAGTATATAAAAACATATGAATTTATTAATTATATTATTACAATATAAGATTATCTATTATTTATATATATCCGAAAACTCTATTTTAATCTTTTCTACTCTATCTAATTCATTTAATTTAGTAGTATATTCTGACTTTTCATTGGATTTAATATTTGGTATCTTAACTACAAATTCAGTCCAATTTCCAAATGAACTGTCTACACTAACACTTCCACCATGTAATTTTACCAATGATTCAACTAAAGATAGACCTATTCCGGTACCTTCTTTTATAATACTTCTTTCATCGTTTAATCTTATATATTTTCCAAATATTTTACTTATATTTTCATTAGATATTCCTATACCAGTATCCCTTACTACTATACTAATAAATTCGTTATCACTTAGAATTGTTAATAGAATCTTTCCTTGACTTTCTTTTCTGAATTTAATTGCATTTGATATTAAATTCAATATAATTCTTTCTATTTTTTCCATATCAAATGCTACTATTAATTCTTCTACATCTGTATCAAAAATTAGTGTCATGTTATTTAGCTTAATAAATGAATCTATTGAATCACATATGTTTTCTACAAAAGAAACTATATCATAATTAACTGGATTATATTCATCGTACCCTGTTTCTATTTTGCTATTATCCACTATATTATTTACTAATTTTAGCATCCTATATGAATTTTGATTTATTATATTTAAATATTTATTTATATCTTTATTGGAAATATTATTATTTTCTATTTTTTTATTTAGAAGTTGCATAGAACTAAATATAAGATTTAGAGGTGTCTTAAATTCATGAATTAGATTAGATAAAAAATTCATCTGTGATATATTATTTGCATTTTCTTTGCTTACTTCTTTAATTTTAAACCATATTATAGCTTCATTTTCTGATATTTTTTTTGACTCTAATTTGTACTCAAAATTTAGTTCTCTTATAGTTATATTCTTTGATGTATTTTCTATAGTATCTTTTACTAAACTTTGAATAATATTATTTTTTTCTATATCTTTAATTGTTATA
>JAVXLU010000069.1:11990-12205 GCA_036646635.1 Romboutsia sp. | reverse complement strand
TATAAATGAACCAATGGTTATAAGAGAATATCTAGAGGATGGTTTGACTAAAAATATATTAAGTAAGAATGCCTTAAAGGGGAGAGCTTTAGAGTTTTTATATTTAATAAATCAAGGTACTTATCCAATAAGTAAATATCCATATATGTGGGTTAAAAATTATATAAATTTAGCTAGATATTCATTGTTATCTAAAAGCAAGTACTTTAATGAGA
>JAVXLU010000069.1:0-11980 GCA_036646635.1 Romboutsia sp. | reverse complement strand
ATGTATATACATTAAATTACTATCCAGTAATATTACTAAGACAATATATAAATCTATATAAATTTTCTAAAGTAAGTAATATTAATTACTCTAAAAATCTAAATAAATTTTATAAGAAAATAGCTTATACACTATTAACACCACTTAGCTATATATACTATAAAAAATTATTAAAGTAGATGGGGAGTAAAGATATGATTAATTTATTAAAGAGAATATATAAATACGTTAAGATGAAAAACAGAGGGATTGATACTACATTTAAAAGTACAAAACACGCTACTTTAAATGGAGCTAATTATGGAAAAAATGTAGGCCTATATGATGTTGAATATGTTGAAAAGGGAACGAGTATAGGTGATTATAGCTATCTAAACAGTGGATGTATGTTAATATCAGGATCTATAGGAAGATTTTGTTCAATAGGATATAGAACGATAATTGGTCCTAACGAGCACCCTATAAAAGAGTTAATTACTCATCCTGTTATATATGATAATGGATATAAGTTTATACAAAACAATAAAAAAGTGAAATTTTCGCAAAAAAAGGCACCAATTATAGAAGATAACGTATGGATAGGTGCAAATTGCGTAATTATGAATGGAGTAACTATAGGAGAAGGATCTGTTATAGGTGCAAACTCTGTTGTAACAAAAGATATACCTCCATATAGTGTAGCAGTAGGAATGCCTGCTAAGGTATTAAAAAATAGAAAAGAAGAATTTGATATAGAAGATATAAAGTTAAAAAATATGACAACTGATGAAATAATAAATTACATCAATAAACATTAAACTAAGATACTTCGTATATGAGGAGATATAAATTATGAATGAACCTTTAGTATCGATAATAACTCCTGTATATAGTGCTGAGAGATTTTTATCAGAAACGATAAAATCAATTAAAAATCAGACGTATGAAAATTGGGAGCTTTTATTAGTAGATGACTGCTCAAAGGACAACTCATCAAGTATAATAAAAGAATTTCAAAAACATGATGATAGAATAAAATATATTAAACTTGAAAAAAACTCTGGTGCATCTGTAGCTAGAAACACAGGTATAAAAAATGCAAAAGGTAGATTTATAGCTTTTGTTGATAGTGATGATTTATGGGAACCAAATAAACTAGAAGTTCAAGTAAATTACATGTTAAAAGAAAACAGAGGATTTACATTTACATCATATAGATATATGAAAGAAGATGGAGGAAAAACTAATAAAATAGCTAAGGCTCCATATAAGATAAACTATGAAGGTTTACTTAAAAATACTATAATAGGATGTTCTACAGTAGTTGTGGACCGAGATATTGTTGGAGATTTTGAGATGCCTTTAGTAAAAAGAGGACAAGATACTGCTACATGGCTTAAAATACTTAGAAATGAAAAGTATGCCTATGGAATACAACAAGACTTAGTAAATTATAGATTGGTAGGAGATTCATTATCAAGTAATAAAGTAAAAGCATTGAAAAGAACTTGGAATACATATAGAAATGTAGAAAACTTAGGATTAATAAAAAGTTCATATGTATTTTGTTTTTATATATTTAATGCAATTAAAAAGAGAATATAGTTTTAGTCGAGTGTGTGTAATATATTATACACACTGATATTTGGGAGGAAATAAATATGAAAATTGCTATAGCTGGAACCGGGTATGTAGGTTTAGTAACGGGAGTATGTTTGGCTGAAGTAGGACATAACAATATAATATGTGTTGATATAGATGAACAAAAGGTAGATTTTATGAAATCTGGTAAGTCTCCTATATATGAAGAGAAGTTAGAAGAATTAATGATAAAAAATTATAACTTAGGTAGAATTGATTACACTACAGATTATAAAAGTGCATATGAAGATGCAGATGTTATAATGATAGCAGTTGGTACACCAGAAAGAAGCGATGGTTCTGCTAATTTAGATTATATAAAAGCAGTAGCTAAACAAGTAGCTCAAACTATAACTAAAGATGCATTAGTAGTAATTAAATCAACTGTTCCTATTGGAACTAATGATGATATAGAAAACTATATAAGAGAAAATTTGAAATTTGATGTTAGAGTAGAACTTGCATCAAATCCAGAATTTTTATCACAAGGAACAGCAGTAATGGATACATTAAATGCATCTAGAATAGTAGTAGGTGTTGAAAGTGAATGGGCTAAAGAAATATTAGAAACTATATATAAACCTTTTAATCAACCTATAATAGTTACTAATAGAAATAGTGCAGAAATGATAAAATACGCATCAAATGATTTTCTAGCACTTAAAATATCATTTATGAACGATATAGCTAATCTTTGTGAAATAGTTGGAGCAAATATTGAAGATGTAGCTAAGGGAATGAGTTATGATGACAGAATTGGTAGTAAATTCTTAAAAGCTGGAATCGGATATGGTGGGTCATGTTTCCCAAAAGATACAAAAGCTCTACATTGGCTATCTAGTCAAAATGGATATGAACTAAAGACTGTAAAAGCAGCAATTGAAGTAAATGAAGCTCAAAAACTTAAATTAGTAAGACAAGCATCTAAATTAGTAGATAGTTTTGAAGGTATAAAGGTAGCTATATTAGGATTAACTTTTAAGCCAGATACAGATGATTTAAGAGAAGCACCTTCAATTCCAAATATCAAGTATTTAATAGAAAGAGGAGCTAATGTAGTGGCATATGACCCTGTTGGAATAGAAAATACTAAGAAGATATTTAAAGATGATATATCTTATACAACTGATATAGATGAAGCTGTAAGTGATGCTCAAATATGTTTAATAATGACAGAGTGGAAAGATATAGTTAATTATGATTTATCTAACTACAAAGAAAAAATGAAAAGAGCATTAATATTTGATGGAAGAAACTGTTATAAGTTAGAAGATATGAAAAAAATAGGTATAGAGTACTATTCAATAGGAAGATAAACTAAAAATACTAAAAAATACCAAAAAAAAATAAACAAATTATAAAAAGTATGTTAATATATAAATATAAAGATTACAAAAAAGTAACAAATACAGAAAAATCACATACAATAAATTTATATAATATTAGTTTTTAATATATATAATATAAAGAAAAAATTGTAAAAAATAGTAATAAATGGTAATATATTAATATAAAAAATAATTAGGGGGCAATTTATGGGGATAAAAGATATGAAACTTATAAAAAACATATTAGCAAAAGTGATTACAATGGTAATGATTTCAACATTTATTTATATAGGGCAAAATCAAACAACATCTTATGCACTTCCTAAGGAAAATATATCTGCAAGAGTAAATACTCAAACAGGAAAGATAAAGCAATGTGATTATTTAAATATTAGAAGTGGAGCAAGTACTAAATATTCTGTTGTAGGTAAAGCCTATACTAATGACATTGTAGAGATAATAGAAAAAAATAGCAACGGATGGTATAAAATAAAATTAGCTAATAAAACAGTAGGTTGGGCTAGTGGTTCATACATAACTATTCAAGATACAAATACCACAAACAATAACCAAAATTCAACTAAAGCAAGTAAAGTTGTAGACATAGCAAAGAAACAAATAGGCAAACCGTATAAATGGGGAGCTGGAGGACCAAATGCATTTGATTGCTCGGGTCTTACATCATATTCATATAAAAATGGAGCTAATGTAAAACTTCCTAGATCGTCAAGAGAACAAGCAAAAGTTGGTAAATCAGTTAGCAAGAAAGATTTACAAGCTGGAGATTTAATATTCTTCTCATCAGGAGGAAGTGGTATAAACCATGTTGGACTTTATATAGGGGATTCTAAGATGGTACATTCACCAAGACCAGGTGAAAATGTTAGAATCGATAAAATCAACACAGGGTATTATTCAAGAACTTATGTAAGCGCAAAGCGTGTACTATAATATATAAAAGACTATCTAAAAAAATAGATAGTCTTTTTTTTGCGTTAAACTATACTGTAAAATTATGTCAATTGACGCAAGTATTATGTTTATGTATACTTTATAATGGAATACTTTGTAGAAAAAGTATGAAATTTAGGAAATAAATAGGGGGAAAAAATGAAGAAATTAAAACTATTGATATTATCATTAGTTATGATATTTTCAATGTTTAGGTTAGATACGTTTGCAGCTACAAATACAGAAATGAGAGCTGCTTGGATATCTACGGTTTTTAATATAGACTGGCCTAAAACTAAAAATAATCAAACTAAGCAAAAGCAAGAATATATAGACTTATTAGATAAGTTAAAAAATGTGGGGATAAATACGGTAGTAGTACAAGTAAGACCAAAATCAGATGCAATATATGCATCAAGTATAAATCCTTGGTCTGAATACTTAACAGGAACACAAGGGAAAAACCCAGGATATGACCCATTACCTTTTTTAATAGATGAGGCTCATAAAAGAGGAATGGAGTTTCACGCATGGTTTAATCCATACAGAATAACTACATCAGGAGTTGATACAAGTGTATTAGCACCGAATAACCCTGCAAGATTAAATCCAAATTGGGTATTAAGTAATGGAAAGTCATTAATATATAATCCAGGATTACCAGAAGTAAGGGATTACATAGTAAAATCAGTAGCAGAAGTCGTAAAAAATTATAATATAGATGGTGTTCACTTTGATGATTACTTCTATATTAGTGGAATAAATGATGATAATGCTTATAATAAATATGGTTTAGGCATAAATAGAGATGACTGGAGAAGAGAAAATGTAAATACTTTATTAAGAGATGTTAAATCATCTATAAAAAGTATAAAGCCAAATGTAGAGTTTGGTGTAAGTCCATCAGGGATATGGAGAAATAAATCATCTGATATAACAGGGTCTGATACTAATGGAAAACAAAGTTATTCATCTGACTATGCAGATACAAGGACTTGGATAAAACAAGGGCTTGTAGACTATATTACACCACAAGTTTATTGGCCAATAGGATATAAGGCTGCAGATTATTCAAAATTAATTCCTTGGTGGGCAAATGAAGTAAGAGGAAGTAATGTTGATTTATACATTGGACAAGGTGTATATAAGCAAGGAGAAGAAAGTAACTCTGGGCAGAATGTAGCAGCTGAAATAAAGAATCAGATAAACTTAAATAGAGAATATAGTGAAGTAAAAGGAAGTATGTATTTCTCAGCAAGAGATATTATAAAAAATACAAAACTTCAAAGTGATATGAAAGAACTTTATACTAATCAAACACCACCACCATCTGAAAATAACCCAGACACAATTCAGACTAAAAATCTTATAGGTGATTCGAGATTTGATACAGCAGTATCAATAAGTAAAGAAGGGTTCAATAGTGATTCGCAAACAGTAGTACTTGTAAGTGCATATTCAGTAGTAGATGGAGTAACTGCTACACCACTTGCAACAAGTAAGAATGCACCGATATTATTAGTAGATAAAAATAAAGTACATGAATCTACTAAAAAAGAGATACTAAGATTAAATCCTAAAAATATAATAGTAGTAGGTGGAAGTTCGATAGTTAGCGAGAATATTTTAAATGAAGCTAAGGCTATAATACCAAATGCTAATATATCTAGGATTAGTGGAATAAATAGATACGAAACATCACTTGAAGTAGCCAAGGAAATAAGTAAAACACAAGCAATAGAGAAAGTATATATAGCTGGTGGAACTGGTGAGGCAGATGCACTATCAATTGCATCTAAAGCAGGTGAAGATAAGCAACCAATAATATTATCAAGTAAAGATAACTTAAATACTACTACTTATGAATGGCTAAAAAGTAAAAACTTAAAAGATGCATATTTTATAGGTGGTAAAGCTGTTTTAGGGGATACTGTTATAAATAAAGTAAATTCTATAACATCAAATAATGTTTTAAATAATAGAGTATATGGAAATGATAGACAAGAAACAAATGCAAAGGTAATACAAAAATTCTATTCACAAAATAGATATAATTCAGTACTTATAACTAAGAATAATCCATTGGTAGATGCACTATCTGCAGGTCCATTAGCAGCTAAACTTAATTCACCAATAGTATTAGCAGGAAATAGTATTAATTCTATTCAAAATACAGTTTTAAAGACAAAATCTACGAGTACAGTATATCAAGTTGGTGGAGGAGTTAATACAAATGTATTTAATAGTATAGTAAATCTATTAAAGTAGAAAAATTATCAATAAAAAAAGCCTAGAGTTGATATCTAGGCTTTTTTATATTAAAGTATTATAATTTATCGTTATCTTCAGGCATTATATTTTTAAATATAAAATCATGTAATATATCTATAGAACCTGGGTCAAATTCAAGAACCCACTTACCATTAATCTTATGACCATTACTATGAACACCATCATCAATAGGGAACTCCATTTGTTTTATACTAAGGTCTCCTATACCTAAAACTTTTCCACCAAGACTGATTATTTCACCTGGCTTCATATTAGTTTTAACATATGGAAGTATAGTATCAACTAATTTAGGGTATCTAGTAAGAGGTAACTCTTTAACTCCATTTACTAGACCTTGTATAACAAGTCTTTGTCTTCTATCTCTTTCCATAGCAGAGTCATTTTTTCTGATACGAGAGAATGCTAAAGTTTGATAACCATTTAAAGTTTGTTCACCAGAACTAGTTATAGTTTGCATTGGTCCTTTATCAGAATTTTCATTCCAAGCATATGTTTCTGGTATGAATTTATTTAATTCTCTTATTTCATTTTCTTTAACTTCAACAGTAACTCCACCTAAAGCATCAACTATATCCATAAACGAATAAAAATCAACTGCGGCATAGTTATGTATATCTAAGTTAAAATTATTTTCAAGTGTTTGAGTTAATAGGTTTACACCACCATATGCGTAAGCCTCAGTTAACTTTATATTACCTTTTCCTGGAGTATCAACGTAAGTATCACGAGCTAAAGATGTAAGTTTAAGGCTTTTATTCTTACTATCTACGGTAAGTATCATCATAGCATCAGATCTAGATGATGACTCACCTGGTCTACCATCAGTACCTATTAATAATATGTTATTTATACCTTTTTCATTTTTGAAACTCAAATTATTTAATATACTATTATCAGCAGTAGAATCATGTATTGAAGTTAATTTAAAATAAACATATCCAAAAGCCACTGCAGGAAATGCTATAACTAAAATAGCTAAAAATACTACAAAGCGTTTTAATCCTTTATTACTTTTTTTTGACAAAATAATCCCTTCTTTCTTATATTTTTCACTAATACACACTTTATTATATTAAAGTATAGAAATATATTCAATAGCAGATATGTTACAAAAAAAATATAATACATTATTTAAGAATATATAACAAAAACTTTCAGCTAGTCATATTAAGTAATATACACAAATTTAATTAACTCCGTGTTTTACAAATATATTAGAAGGAGGTTTTTTTATGCTATCTGTAAGTAAGTACATGATAGATGATGAAAGTAAATTAGTTAGATATAACTTAAATTATCCTGTTATAGAGTATGATAAAGAATCTGATATTGTTTCTTATATAAATGAATCTATCCATCAAGATATACTATCTTTTAAAGATGTAGTATATCATGAAATATGTAATTCTAGATTTGAGATAGAACATTATATATTTAATGCAGTAAGTGAATATAGAGTAACTTTTAATATAGATAATATTATTAGTATACCTATAGAATTCTCACAACTAGTGGGATTATACGATATAACTTATATAAATTGTTATAACTATGATATTGATTTAGGAAAGAGAATAAAATTAAAGGATATATTTAAGGAAGATTGCGATTATATAGGCTTAATAAATAATAAAATAATAAAAATAATAAGTGGTCTAAAAAAGAAATATAAAAATATAATAGATGATGAGACTGTTTATAATGATGATAATTTTTTAGGAATTGATGAAGACCAAGATTTTTATATTGAAAAAGATGGGATTGTAATTTGTTTTTCTAGTTATGAAATAAATCATAGATGCTCATATCTTACAGAGTTCAAAATTTTATTTGATGATCAGAAAGAGTATCTTAGTGAATATACAATAAATAGTTTATGTAAGGAGTTACTATATTAAGGGGGGATAATTATGAAGCAGTTACAACGATATGATAGAGAAAAAGCTGTTGAATATGCACAAAGATGGGCTCTATCACATAATCCAGTATATGCTAATTATGAAGACTACGGGGGAGATTGTACAAATTATATTTCTCAATGTGTAAAGGCAGGGAATGTACCATTTGATAATAATGGTAATGATGTACTTAAAAAATGGTATTGGTATAGCGAATATTCAAGAACACCTACATGGTCAGCAGCAGAACCTTTTTATAAGTATATAATAGGAAATAATAATGAAAATACACAAAATGTTGGAATATATACAAGATTATCAAGTTATAATGAATTAGAATTAGGGGATATAGTTCAATTATTGTATGATGGAAGAGCATATCATAATATGATGATTACAGAAGTAGTTTTAGAAGGTGATTATTTGGTTGATTATCTAGTGTGTCAGCATACTTATAATTTACTTAATTATCCATTAAGTATGAAAGAAGGAGAAAAAAGATATATAAAGATATTAGGGTATTATAGCTGGTAAAAATATAAAATAATATTAAAGAATTTATAAATTTAAGCTAAATCATATTTAAGTGATTTAGCTTTTTTAGGTACTAAGGAATTTATATTACTTGAAAAATCATTGATAGATTATAAATTAATATACAATAATAATTTTGATAATATCTGTTAAAAAAGAAAAATATATTGCTTTAGGATAAAAATATATTGTTTATTATAAAATAATATGATGATATATAGCAAAAGACAGATTTAATTTACCTAATAATTATGGGATGGTTATTATTCTTTATTGGTATAGTTGGATTATTAATAAGATTAGTATTATATAAAAAGAAAAGGCTATGTTTTAAATAAGTGTTGAAATGGATATTTTCTAATATACATGAAGGGATAATGGGAAATGAAAAAAATTGTAGTTATTTTTAGTATTGTTTTATTAATGATAGGAGCAGTAGGCTGTGCAGGAGTTGGAGATTATGATATAGAATTAATAAATGGATTTAAAGTAATAAGAACATCAGCAGAAAAAATACATATTGGGTCACCTGAATATAGTTATGATGAATTGTTAATACCATTACTTGCTGATTATGATGAAGATGAGTATGTAACACAAGTGGGTAATGACAATGATAGATATATAATTGCAAAAACAAATTTAAATAATTACTACTTATTAGATACAAAAGAACCAATAGTAAACGGTCCATTCACAGAAGAAAAGTTTATAGAAGTAAAAGAAAATGTAAAAATAGCAGAGAGTGTTACCCTTAAAGATTTAGATAAATATGAAAAAGAATCTTAGTTCAAAAATATTAAATAAGGGGGGGAGATAAATTTGTTTTTACACAAATCTATCTACACTCCCAACTTTGGACATTTTTTGATTGCCTCACCAACTATTTTTTTTCCACTATCAATTATTATTTTTCTAGTCTTAGGATGAGCAGCTAATGCAATTGTAGAGGTTCCTAAACATAAACGTAGTATAGCATTCTTTTTAAGAGTATTTTTTTCATCTAATCAAATTATGAGATATAGAAAGCACTCACACCAAGGACTACATAGATATCTTCAAGTATTTGTAGTAAGTAATGGAGTAGATACTAAATACTTTGCAAATACTGATAAAGATATTAATATTTAGAGAGCTATCTAAAATACTAGTAAAATTAGAAACCTTTGTAGACTTTGAGTTTAAAGATTGTGAACTTCAAATAAGTAATCAAGAGTACCAAGACTACAAAAGCAAATACTTTACAATATATGAAATGGTAAGGAAGACACAAGATGAAAAAGTATCAATTTTATTAGATGTAGACTTTGAATATTCTAAGTTTGAAGCACATAAAAGAATCCAAGAAGTAAATTACTTTGCTGATGAAATAGGATTAAGTGCGGATTTTATAAGTGATTCAGTAGCAGAGTATGAATACTGTGGAATTATAAATAGAGAAGAAATAAGTAATGAAGTAAAAGAAAAACTTAAACCAAAGTTTTTAGAAAGAAAAAGAAAAGTAGAGCAAGTTAAAAGTTTTGTATATGAGCATGTAGCAAAATATAATATATAAATAGTTTAATCAAAGCAGGGGGATTCCCTGCTTATTTATTTTTCAGAAAAATAATATATTATAAGTTTTTAAAATTCGTTTTTTAGAAAAAATGAGTTTTTATATTGCTTATTTTTATTTTTTAAGTCAATAATATAAAAAAACAAGTAATAAACAATCTTGTTTTGATGTATAATATAGTTATAAATAGATTGGAGTGATTTTTTATGGAACCGTATAAAGTGAAAAAATTACCTGTGGGGTACAAAATAGATAAAGATTTAATGATATTACTTGGAGAAGCTTCTGCAAAGTATGGAGAATATAAAGCTATTTTAAATACATTGGAATTTGAAGCAGAACTATTTTTACAGTCAGTATTAAAAAGTGATAGTTATAAATCTACACAAATTGAAGGTACCCAGATTTCACATGAAGATATTTTCTCACTAGATATAATAGAGGAAAATGATGATAGTTTAGAGATTAAAAACCTAACAAAATCAATAGAATATGCAACTAAAGCTATTAAAGAAAAGGGCATCACTATGAACCTTGTAAATGAGATGCATAGGATAATTTTAAATAGTGGTAGAGGATCTACAAAATCACCAGGAAAAATAAGAGATACTCAAAACTGGATAGGACCTAGAGGTATAGGTATAGAGCAAGCTACATTTATACCACCATGCCCAGATGATACAATTGAAGATTTAATTAATTTATATGAGTATATGAATGATGCTTATATAGATCCAGTATTGGTTAATGTTGCAATATCTCATGCACAGTTTGAAACTATACATCCTTACAATGATGGTAATGGAAGACTTGGAAGAGCTTTAATACCTATACAAATGGCATACCTATCAGATGATAGACCGATACTTTATTTATCAGAAATAATAGAAGTAAATAAAATTGGATATCAAAGAGCATTAATGAACACTAGAAGAGGTAATTTAGAATCGTTCATAAGTTTCTTTATGCAGTGTACAATTGACCAATGTAGCAACTATATAAAAAAACTAGAAATAATTAAAAATATTTATAAAGAAGACCATGAAAAAATTAAAAGTATAAAAGGCGGTTCAATACACACTGTATTCCCAATAATGATGAATAAAGTTGTATTTACAAAGAAGTATATTGAAGAGCAAACTGATTTAGCTCCAAGTACTATTGCTAGGATTATAAATCAATTATTAGATTTAGGTATCTTAGTAGATATATCAAGAAGTCGTAAAAAAGAATACAGATACGATAGAATCTATAGAGTATTTATAGGTACAGAAATGTATTAATAATATTGTTACAGTTGGGATAGCTTTAACATTAATGTCACTTTTAGCTACACCGTTGATATTAACTGCGATAATTAAAAGCAACTTAGGAATAGTTAAAAGTAATATGGCGATGAATATATCCATAGGAATATATATATGTGTAATTCCTTATATAGTAGCATTATTCATATTAAAAAAATTATGCAAACTAATATCAACAAAACAACCATTTTCAAAGAAAATCCCATTATATCTAAAACAAATATCAGTATGTGCATTTAGTGAAATTTTGATATTTAATATTGTACAACTAGCATTATATTATATATTTGATATATACTTATATGGTATAACTATTATGTTAGTAATTGTAGTTTCTTTTGTTTCTTTAGCAATAGGATTTTTAAGTATGGTGTTAAGTAAACTTTTTGAAATGGTTATAGAAATAAAAGATGAAAATGATAAAACGATATAAGGAGTGGAATATGGCTATTATAGTAAACTTAGATGTAGTAATGGCAAAGAGAAAAATGAGTT
>JAVXLU010000068.1:7622-12247 GCA_036646635.1 Romboutsia sp. | reverse complement strand
GAAAAATCAGAGGGTTTTTTCTTGCTTAATCTGTGCATAATAGGAATTGAAGGAGGATTACAACCAATGAGAAACGATAAGGCAAAAAAAGTAACGAGTAGAGAATACATGATGAAATTAATATACCAAGCGGATGTAACTAAAGAAGATATGAATGAGATATTAGATGTTTTTCTGAAAAATAATTCGGAATATATTATTAATAGATATGAAGAACTTAGATTACAATATTCTAACAATCCAGAAATAGAACTTGGAAATTTAGAGTTAGAAGATACAATAGATAAAGATTATATAATAAAAATGTGCGGTTATTTAAATGAAAATAATGATAAAATAAATGAAATAATAAATAAATGTGCTAAAAACTGGACAGTAAATAGAATGCCAAAGGTTGATGCATCAATATTAAAATTAGCTATATGTGAAATACTTTTCATGGAAGAAATACCTAATAAAGTTTCAATAAATGAAGCGATAGAAATTTCAAAAATATATTGTGATGACAAAGCTCCTAAATTTATAAACGGAATATTAGGAAGTGTTGTTAATGAGATTTCAGGAAAATAACATAATAATCGGAATAGATACTAGCTGCTATACAACTTCTATAGCAGCTATATCTTTAGGCAAAAAAGTAATTTTTAATAAAAAGATTGTATTAAAAGTAAAAGAAAATTGTAATGGACTTAGGCAAAGTGAAGCTGTATTTCAACATATTAATAATTTAGGTGAATTGAGTTATGAAATAGAAGAACTTACTAAAAAGTATAAGATTAAAGGAATTTGTGTATCTACTAAACCCAGGCCAGTTAAAGATTCATATATGCCGGTGTTTACCGTAGGATATAATTTTGCGAAATTATCAGCTAGTATGATGAAATGCTATTTATATGAAACAAGCCACCAAGAAAATCATATAGAAGCAACTCTCTTAACTAATAAAATAAAAAATAAGAGGGAATTTTTATCTGTTCATATGTCAGGAGGAACAACAGAAATACTTTTGATAGATGAAAATAAAGATAATGGAAATTCAAAATATAGCGTAAATATAGTTGGTGGAAGTAAAGATATAAGCTTTGGACAACTTATAGATAGAGTTGGGGTAAAACTTGGATATAAATTTCCAGCTGGAAAATATATAGATCAATGCGCTATAGACTGTAATGAAAAAATAGATCAAGGATTGAAAACTTCGGTAAAAGAAGGATATATGAATTTATCAGGTATTGAAAATCAAGTATATAAAATTATAAATATTAAAAGTAAAGAATATATATCTAAATTATTACTAGATTCAGTTGTAAGGAATATGTATAAGTCTATATTATATGTAAGTGAAAAATATAATATAGATGAAGTTGTATTTGCAGGAGGAGTATCAGCAAGTAAGTATATATCAAAAGAATTAAGCGTAAAATTAAAAACATACAAAATAGATACATATTTTACATCTGAGGAGTACTCAACTGATAGTGCCATTGGTTGTGCTATAATAGGTGTAGATAAAATTTTAAAAGAAACTTAAAAATTATCAAAGTTAATTTTAGGAGAATAATAATGAAACTAAGAGCTTTGGATATAAGTGAAGCAAATTCATATATAAAAAGAATTTTAAGTAATGATCCTATATTATATAATTTAAAAGTTAAAGGTGAAATATCAAACTTTAAGATTCATACTAGTGGAAATGTATATTTATCACTAAAAGATGAAAATTCTAAAATAAATTGTGTAATATTTAAAAAAAATTATGATTCTAATTTGAATTTAAGTAACGGAGTAAAAGTTATAGTTAGTGGATATATATCAGTTTATGAAAGAGATGGTTCATATCAATTATATATAAACTATATAGAAATAGAAGGAATAGGTAATTTATATACTGAGTTTAATAAATTAAAGGAAAAATTAAATAGAGAAGGATTATTTGACTCAAAATATAAAAAATCTATTCCTAAAATTCCAAGTTCAATAGGGGTTGTAACATCACAAACTGGAGCGGTTATAAGAGACATAATAAATGTTATAAAAAGAAGATATCCAAAGATTAGTATTAAATTATATCCAGTAAATGTTCAAGGTAGTAAATCAAAGTATGATATATGTGAAGGTATTAAGTTTTTTAATCAAAGAAATAATGTAGATACTATAATAGTTGGAAGAGGTGGAGGTTCAATAGAAGAACTTTGGTCTTTTAATGAAGAAATAGTAGCTAGAGCAGTATTTGATTCACATATACCTATAATATCAGCTGTTGGGCATGAAACAGATTTTACTATATGTGATTTTGTATCAGATATGAGAGCTCCAACACCATCATCTGCAGCAGAAATAGCAACACCATCAATAGATGATATAAACTATAAACTTGATAATATAAAAAATAGAATGAATAAATCCTTAATAAATAGTATTCAAGTTGGTGAATATAAATTAAATTCAACATTTGATAAAATAAATAGCTACTTAGAATCCTACATAATAAGAGATAAAATTATACAATTAGACAAAATATATGATAAAATAAGTTCTGAGATAGAAAATAATATAAATACACAAAAAGAATCACTTTTTAATACGGGAGCATTACTTCATAATCTAAGTCCGCTATCAACAATGGATAGAGGATATAGTATAGTTCAAAAAGATGGGGATGTTATAAATAGTGTTGAAAATTTAAACTTTAAAGATATTATAGATATAGTTTTCAAAGATGGAAACATAGAATGTACTATAGATAAAATTAAAAATAAAGAGGTATAAGTATGAATTTAACATATGAACAAGCCTATAAAAAATTAGAAGATATATTAAATAAATTAGAATCTAAAGGTGCTAGCTTAGATGAATCATTGAATTTATATGAAGAGGGGATAAGTCTTTATAAACATTGCAACAAACTTTTAGAAGATGCACAACTTAAAATAAGTAAATTCAATCAATTAGGAATAGAAGAAGATTTAGATATAAGGGAGGAATAAAAGTGAAATTTAAACAATCTCTAAAGGAAAGATCTGACTATATACAAAAATTATTAAATGAATATATGCCAAAGGAAGATGGATATCAACAAACTATTATTGAGGCTATGAATTATAGTTTAAAAGCCGGAGGAAAAAGATTAAGGCCGATTTTAACACTAGAGGCTTGTAATATTGTAAAAGGAAATGAAGAAGACGCAATACCATTTGCAATAGCTATAGAAATGATACACACTTACTCATTAATACACGATGATTTACCTGCACTTGATAATGATGATTTAAGAAGAGGGCAAAAAACAAATCATATAGTCTATGGCGAGGATATGGCAATACTTGCAGGGGATGCTCTTTTAAATTATGCATTTGAGATAATGCTTTCAAACTCGATAGGGAGAAAAAATCCAGAAAAATATCTAAAGGCAATAAATGAAATAGCAAAATCATCAGGAATATATGGTATGATAGGTGGTCAAGTAGTTGATGTAGAAAGTGAAAATAAAAAAATATCTAAGGATAAGTTAGATTATATACACAATAACAAAACAGCAGCAATTATAATTGGGTGCATGAGAGCTGGAGCTATAATTGGTGATGCTAATGAAGAAGATTTAGAAAAAATAACAAAATATGCAAAAAATATAGGTTTATCATTCCAAATAGTAGATGACATACTAGATATAGTAGGAGATGAAGCTAAATTAGGTAAAAAAGTTGGAAGTGATATAGAAAATCATAAATCTACATATCCATCTTTATTAGGAATAGAAGAATCTAAAAAAATTGCTAACGATTTAATAATAGAGGCTAAGAATAGCATAAAAACCCTTAGTAATTATGAAAATTTTTTAGTGGATTTAGCTGATTATATAATAGATAGAGAGTATTAAGGAGGACAAATGGACATTTTTTCGGGAATTTTTAGCAACAAAGTTTTAGGGATAAGTGTATTTGCTTGTTTCTTTGCACAATTTTTAAAAATATTTACTGGAGAAAAAAGAAAAATTGATTTTGCAAGAATTTTTACTTCAGGAGGTATGCCGAGTTCACATAGTTCTTTTGTAACAAGTTTAGCTACATTAGTAGGAATAGAACGAGGATTTAATTCAACAGACTTTGCAATAGTAGCAGTATTTTCATTAATAATAATGTATGATGCATCAGGAGTTAGAAGATCTGTAGGAAAGCAAGCAGCAATTTTAAATACAATATTAGATGATTTACATCATAAAAAACATATAGAACAAAAAAGATTAAAAGAATTAGTAGGTCATACTCCTAAAGAAGTATTATTTGGAGCTATACTAGGGATAATAGTTGCGTTAGTAATGGTATAATATTAAATCAGATATACTATATTATATAATTTTTATGTTTTAATATAGTTATAAAATGAGTATAACTTAGTCAATACTAAGATATATTTATTTTTACAATTATGTAAAAACTATGTAAAGAAAAAGTCTTCTCATAGAGGACTTTTTTAGATAGTAAGAGATTTTATATGAAAATTTAATTAGTAAAAGGTGAGGATAGAATGTATAAATATTTAGATAAAGTAAATTCTCCAGATGATATAAAAGCTATGAATATAGATGAAATGGATTTTTTAGCAAAGGATATAAGAAAATTCTTAGT
>JAVXLU010000068.1:0-7612 GCA_036646635.1 Romboutsia sp. | reverse complement strand
AACAGGAGGTCATCTTGCATCTAATTTAGGTGTAGTGGAATTAACTTTAGCCTTGCACAAAGTATTTAATAGTCCAAAAGATAAAATAGTTTGGGATGTAGGACATCAATCTTATGTACATAAGATTGTTACAGGAAGAAAAGGTGACTTTATATCATTAAGACAATTTAATGGATTAAGTGGATTTCCAAAAGAAAATGAAAGTACTCATGATACATTTGATACGGGGCATAGCAGCACGTCAATTTCAGTAGCAGAAGGTATTGCATGTGCAAGGGATATAAAGAAAGAAAATAGTAGTGTTATAGCAGTAATAGGAGATGGATCTATAACTGGTGGTATTGCTCTTGAAGGTCTTAATCATTTAGGATATACAAACACAGATATGATAGTAATTCTTAATGACAATGAAATGTCTATAGATAAAAATGTTGGTGGAATGTCAAAGCATCTATCTACTTTAATAAGAAACTCTACAGTGAATAAAGTAAAAGATGAAGTTGAGAAAATATTAAATGTTGCTCCAGGAGGACATTTAATATCAAAAACTGCAAATAAAGTAAAAGATAGTATTATAGGTAAGTTTATACCTCAAGAGTGTGCACTTTTTGAATCTATTGGTATAAAGTATTATGGTCCTATAGATGGACACAATACAAAAGAATTAATAGATATATTGAAGAAGGTAAAAAATCGAAAGGGTCCTACATTAATTCATGTAATAACTAAAAAAGGTAAGGGTTATAGATATGCAGAGGAAGAACCTCAAAAATATCATGGAGTATCAAGATTTGATATAAAAGAGGGTATAAAAAACTCTAATTCAAAATCAATATCTTCACAGGTTGGAGAAAAGCTTGTACAAATGGCAAAAAATAATGATAAGATAGTTGCAATAACAGCGGCTATGCCATCTGGAACAGGACTTAATCTATTTGAAGAAGAATATCCAAATAGATTTTATGATGTAGGAATAGCTGAACAACATGCAACTACATTTGCAGCAGGATTAGCAAAGGGAGGAATGAAACCGTACTTTGCAGTATATTCATCTTTTTTACAAAGAGCATATGATCAAGTTATACATGATGTATGTATAACTAAAAAGCCCGTTACATTCCTTATAGATAGAGCAGGTATAGTAGGAAATGATGGTGAAACACATCATGGGATGTTTGATCTTAGTTATTTAAACTTAGTACCCAATATTACTGTAATGGCACCTAAAGATAGCAAGGAATTAGATTTAATGATGGATTTGTCCCTAAATATAGACTTGCCATTAGCTATTAGATATCCAAGAGGGAATTCTTATTATCTAGAAATAGGAAGTTATAGCTCTATAAAAGTAGGAACTTATGAAGTATTATCACAAGGTAATGATATAGCAATACTAGCAATAGGAACTATGGTTAAACATAGTATAGAAGCTAAGCAAATATTAGTTAAAGAGAATATAAATCCTACTATAGTTAATGCAAGATTTTTAAAACCTATAGATGAAGAATTATTACATTCTTTATTTAGAGAATATAAAACTATAGTTACAATAGAAGATAATGTAATTTCTGGAGGATTTGGAAGTAGAATTAATAGATTTGCAATTGATAATGACTATAAAATTAAAATAGTAAACATAGGATTGCCTGAGGAATTTGTACCACATGGAAATGTAGATGATATATATGAGAGTATAGATTTATCACCAAATAAAATAGCGGATAAAATAAAAAGCTTATAGAGAAGAAAGGTAATTTTATGAAAAAAAGAATAGATGTATTACTAGTAGAACAAGGACATTTTGAAAGTAGAGAAAAAGCAAAAAGAGCTATAATGGCAGGTCTTATATTTGTTAATGATCAAAGATGTGATAAAGCAGGTGTAGACGTAGCAGAGGATGCTAAGATAGAAGTTAGAGGAAATCCAATACCATATGCAAGTAGAGGTGGATTAAAGTTAGAAAAGGCTATGAAAAACTTTGATTTAAGTTTACAAGGGAAGATATGTATGGATATAGGTGCATCTACAGGAGGATTTACAGACTGTATGCTTCAAAATGGAGCTATTAAAGTATTTTCAATAGATGTTGGATATGGACAACTTGCTTGGAAATTAAGACAAGATGAAAGAGTTATTTGTATGGAAAGAACTAATATAAGGCATGTAACAATAGAACAAACTAAAGAATTTGCGGATTTTGCATCTATTGATGTTTCATTTATATCATTAAGATTAGTTCTTCCAAAAGCAAAGGAACTTACTTGTCCAGGAGGAGAAGTAGTGGCTTTAATAAAACCTCAATTTGAAGCAGGAAGAGATAAAGTTGGTAAAAAAGGTGTAGTTAGAGAAAAATCTACTCATATAGAAGTTATAAAAATGGTATCTAAATTTGCAATAGAAAATGGATTTACTATATTAGGGCTAGATTATTCACCGATAAAGGGACCCGAAGGTAATATAGAATACTTAATTCATTTAAAAAATGGAAATGAAGGATATGAGTTTGATAGTGAAATGAATGATAAAAAAATAATAGAAGTTGTAGAGGCTTCTCATACTTTAGATTAGACAAAATTTATTTATAAAAAATATATACTAGGATATAGATTAGAATTAATCATAATCTATATATAAAAGAGGGGGATTCAATTTGATCCTTGAACTATATATGAAAAATTGTGCTTTAGTTGAAGAGTTAAGACTTAGCATTAATAATAATTTAAATATATTAACAGGAGAAACAGGTTCAGGAAAATCTATAATAATAGATGCATTAGGACTTTGCTTAGGAGAAAAATATGATAGATCATTCCTTAGAAAAGGAACAGATAAAGGCTTGGTAGAAGCTATATTTAACTGTAAAAATAATAACCTAACACAAGTTTTAAATGATAACGATATAGAATTAGAAGATGACGGTTTATTAGTGATAACAAGGGTCATATACTCTGATGGAAAGAGTGTTGCAAGAGTAAATGGCAGAACTGTTAAAATGTCTTTATTAAAGGAAATAGCAAAAACACTAATAGATATTCATGGTCAGCATCAAACTCAAGCATTATTCAATAAAGATACCCATTTAGAATTTTTAGATTTATTTGGAGAAAATGAATTAGAAGACTTTAAAATTGATTATAAATCTATATATGATGAATATAGTGAAGTAAAAAGAACATTTAATATATTAACTGAAAATAAAGATGATATGCAGATTCAAAGAGAAATTGATTTATTGAAATTCCAAATAAATGAAATTGAAGCTGCTAATTTAAATGAAAATGAGTATGAAGATTTATTAAAGCAAAGAGAAGTTTATAGAAATAGCGAAAAAATATATAGTAACTTAAATTTAAGTTATCAAAACCTATATGAAGGTAGTATAAACGCTGTTGACTTAATTGGAAATGCAGTTAGTGAGTTAAGTTCTGTATCCCAATATGATAAAGTATTAAGTGATTATAATAATGATATAGAACGAATAATGTATGAACTTCAAGATATATCTAGAGAGATAAGAAACTATAAAGAGGGTATAGATTTTGAGCCATATGAATTAGAACAAATAGAAACTAGAGTTGATGAAATTAATAATCTAAGAAGAAAATATGGAGATAGTATAGAAGAAATTTTGGATTATTATAATAAAACTAAATCAAGATTAGATGAAATACTAAATAGAGATGAAAAAGTAGAACAATTAAAATCTGAAATTATAAAGTTAGAAAAAAATCTTCTTGAAAAAGCTAATATACTAACTACCGAAAGAATGAAAGTCGCATCAAGTTTAGAAGAAGTTCTATTAGATGAGTTAAAAAGTTTAAATATGAAAAATATTGTATTTAAAGTTAATTTTAAAGATGGATTGTTTAGTAAAATTGGAAAAGATGATATTGAATTTATGATATCATTTAATTTAGGTGAAGATATTAAACCAATATATAAAGTAGCATCAGGTGGGGAGATGTCTAGATTTATGCTTGCATTTAAAACAATACTTGCTGATATAGATCAAATAGATACTTTAGTTTTTGATGAGATAGATACAGGAATAAGTGGAATAGCAGCTCAAATTGTAGGTGAAAAGCTTAGCAATATAGGTAAGAAAAAACAAATAATATGTATTACACATCTTCCGCAGATTGCAGCAAATGCAGATACACATTATTGTATAGAAAAAAGTACTTCAAATGATAGGACTTTTACTACTATTAAAAAGCTTGACCATAATCAAAAAAGAGACGAAATAGCAAGACTTATAGCAGGAAGTAATATAACAGAGAAAACAATAGAACATGCAGGTGAAATAATAGAGTTAGCTAAAAGAAGCCATTAAGGCTTCTTTTTTTTAGTAACGGACAGAGTAGTTATGATACCAGCGAAAAAAATATAAAAATGCAAGTCAAGAAGAATAATAAAACGAATAAAATTTACAAACTAAGGAATTATAAATACATAAACCACAAAATAGGGAGCGGGTAAAATGAGGAATAAAAAAATAGTAATATTTATAGTGATTTTTAGCTTTGTATTTTTAGGATTTAAGATAATAAATGAAATAAAGATTAAAAGTGATATACAAGCAATTAATTTAAGTAAGAATATCAATAAAAAATATGTATACCCTTTTGGAAAGGTAGTTGGAGTTAAAGCTACAACAGATGGAGTATTAGTTGTAGGATACGAAGAAGAGGATGTAGAATATATAGGAAGTATTAAAATAGGAGATAATATAGTAAAAATTAATGGAGAAAAAATAAAAAATACTACACATGTTAAAGAGATTTTACAAAGAAATAAAAAAGATGAAGTGAATATAACATTTCAAAGAGATGATAAATATATAACAGAAAATATAAAGCTAAAAAAAGTAGATCAAGGAGTTAAGTTAGGACTATGGGTAAGAGATAATATATCTGGAATAGGGACAGTTACATTTTATGATCCACAAACTTCTAAGTTTAAGGCAATAGGACATGCAATTACAGATGTAGACATAAATGAACTATTAAAAATAAAGCAAGGATATATATATAATCCTAGCAGAATTGAAATAATAAAAGGAGATGACAATAAAGTTGGACAAATTAAAGGTGAATTTAGTACAGATAGTCCGATAGGAGAGTTTTCTAATAACACTAATTTTGGAATAAGTGGAAGTATGATAGGGAAAAAAAATAAATATACACAATTAATAGAGGTAGGAAATCCTAAAGATGTAAATTTAGGTAATGCATGTATATTATTTGAAGATAAAAATAGAAATATAACAAGTTATGATATAAAAATAGAACGTATATTAGATGATAAATATAATGATAGAGATATGGAAATTCAAGTAATAGACTCAAAATTGATTGATTATACAGGTGGAATTATACAAGGTATGAGTGGTGCACCTATAATACAAGATAATAAAATAATTGGAGCAGTAACTCATGTATCTAAGGACGATTATAAAAAAGGATATGGTATTTTTATAGATGAGATGATAGAATTAGATAAGAGATATTAAAAAAAGAAAATTTTTAGAAGGAATACAAATTTAGTATGTCGAATATGCTTAGTAGAGAAAAACTTTTGATATTATTATATATATAAAAGATAATATGTTTTATTAATGGGGGGAATTTTAGTGAACGAAAAAATTAAAATAGTTTTAGCAGATGATAATAAGGATTTTTGTCAAGTTTTAAAGGAATATTTATCTAATGAAAATGATATAGAGATATTAGGTATAGCAAAGGACGGTATAGAGGCTTTAGATTTAGTACAAAGAACTCAACCGGATTTATTAGTACTAGATGTTATAATGCCACACTTAGATGGATTAGGTGTTATAGAAAAATTAAATGCTATGAATATAGCTAAAATGCCAAAGATAATAGTCTTATCAGCGGTAGGTCAAGATAAAATAACACAAAGTGCTATAAATCTAGGAGCAGATTATTATATAGTTAAGCCTTTTGACTTTGTAATATTTATAAATAGAATAAGAGAATTAGTAACAAATGTAGTTGGTCATATGGAGTCAAGACCTAGAGGTCATGCAGATATTCAAATGACTAGAAGTGATTTTGTAAAAAATGTAGGGAATATAGAAACAGAGATTACAAATATAATTCATGAAATAGGAGTACCAGCTCATATAAAAGGATATTTATATCTAAGAGAAGCTATAAAGATGGTTATAGAAAATGTTGAACTTTTAGGTGCTGTAACAAAAGAATTATATCCTAGTATAGCTAAGAAATTTAATACTACTCCAAGTAGAGTAGAAAGAGCTATTAGACATGCAATAGAAGTTGCATGGAGTAGGGGTAAAGTTGATACAATAAATCAATTATTTGGATATACAGTTCATAATACTAAAGGAAAGCCAACAAATTCAGAATTTATAGCGATGATAGCTGATAAGTTAAGATTAGAACATAGTATGGTAAAATAATTATATAAATAAGCAAAAGCCTTCTATTTAAAGAAGGCTTTATTTATTTATTAAGATATTATAACTTATATGATTTATGGATGAGTTTTAATACTAACCTATCAATTTTAGTATGGAAAAGATTTTTAAGGTAGTTGGTGAGATGGGCAAGTCTGATTTTTTATGACTAAGTATATAAAATAATTAAATAATATAAATTTATATAGAGTAAAGTAGATTAAATTATTTATATAAGGAGACAGAATATGAAAATAAATTTACCTGAAAAAGTTGAATTTATAATTGATAGTATATATGAGAATGGATATGAGGCTTTTATAGTCGGAGGATGCGTAAGGGATTATATACTAGGATTAGAACCTAATGATTATGATATAGCAACAAGTGCAACGCCAAGTGAAATATTAGAAATATTTAAAGAGTATAAAGTTATAGAAATAGGAATAAAACATGGTACAATAGGCGTTATTATTGGAAAAACATTATATGAAATAACGACATATAGAATTGATGGTGAATATGAAAAAAATAGAAGACCTAAAAATATAAAATATTCATCAAATATTTATGATGACTTAAAAAGAAGAGATTTTACAATAAATGCAATGGCATATAATTACAAAGTTGGTTTAATTGATGAATTTAATGGCGTAAATGATATTAAAAAACGGATTATAAGGACAGTAGGTAATTCAGATAAAAGATTTATTGAAGATGGATTAAGAATAATAAGGGCTATTAGATTTAGTGCTAAATTAGGATTTAATATCGAAGAAAATACATTACAAAGTATATATAGAAATTCTCATATAATTAAAAATATAAGTATAGAAAGAATAACAGATGAATTTAGTAAAATAATTATTAGTAAAAAACCTGAAAAAATTATTTTTTTATATAAAACTAAAATTTTAAATTTTTTAGGGATAGAGTATAATTTAAATGAAAATGAAATGGATATGTTCGAAGAAAGCCTAAAAGTTATTTCTAAATGTGATATTAATTTAGAAAGTCGTTTAGCTATGTTAGAGTATTTAACTATAAATAGAAAAATAAAAAATGAAAAAAATAAATGTAATATACAATATAAAGGTATTATTAATTTACTTAGATATTCTAAAAAAATTATAAATAATGTCAATATATTATGTGAAAATATGTTTTTTG
>JAVXLU010000067.1:0-12399 GCA_036646635.1 Romboutsia sp. | reverse complement strand
AATTAGAAGTACATGGATATCATGTAGTAACATCAAATCCACCATACATGCATATTGATGGAATAAAAAATCCAAATGATAAAAAAGCTATATCAAGACATGAGGTAAAATGTAATCTAGAAGATGTTATAAAGGCAGCTTCGAGGTTAACAATGCCTAAAGGAAAGTTTTTTATGATACACAGGCCTACAAGATTGGTTGATATAATAGATTTAGGAAGAAAGTATAAGCTAGAACCTAAGCAAATACAATTTATACATCCAAGAGCAGGCAAAGCTCCAAACTTAATGCTTGTAGAGTTTGCAAAAGATGGAAAACCAGAATTAAAGATACTAGATCCATTATATGTATATGGAGAAGATGGAAATTACACAGAAGAATTAAGAGCAGTTTATGCAAATGAAGATATAGGAGAAAAATAGATGAGTGGAAAATTATATATATGTCCAACACCAATAGGTAACTTAGAAGATATGACTTATAGAAGTATAAGGATACTAAATGAAGTTGATTTAATAGCAGCTGTAGATACAAGACATAGTATAAAGCTTTTAAATCATTTTGATATATCTAAGCCATTAACAAGTTATCATGACCATAATAAAGATTCAAAGGGCGGATATTTGGTAAGTAAATTATTAGATGGAGAAAATATAGCGTTAGTAAGTGATGCAGGAATGCCAGGAATATCGGATCCAGGTGAAGATATAATAAGACAAGCAATAGAACATAATATAGAAATAGAAGTTTTGCCAGGTGCAACTGCATCTATAACGGCATTAGTAAGTTCAGGACTTCAAACGTCTAAATTTGTATTTGAAGGTTTTTTAGATAGAGATAAAAAAACTAGAAGACAACAATTAGAAGAATTAAAGGAAGAAAGCAGAACGATAATCTTCTATGAATCACCACATAGATTAAAAGATACTCTAAAAGATATGTTAAAAATATTAGGAAATAGAAAAATTGCAGTAAACAGAGAGCTTACTAAAAAATATCAAGAAATAATAAGACAAGACTTAGAAACTGTTATAAATATATTTGAAGAAAGAGAAATAAGAGGAGAATTTGTTTTAATAGTAGAAGGATTTAATGGAGAAAAGACAGTTAAAAATAATTATGATGATCTTAGTGAAAGAGAATATGTAATAACTTTAATTGAAGATGGAATGGATAAAAAAGATGCAATAAAAGCTGTATGTAAAGAAAGAAAGTTAAAGAAAGATGTGGTTTATAAGCAAGTATTAGATTTATAAAAGATAAAAATTTGGAGTGATATATATGGAGTTAGAAAACAAGCTATTAGAGAGTTTACGCTTAGAAGAAACTTATAATCATTTTCGCCAATTAGACAAAAATCAAATACTAGAAAAAATTATACCTCAAGTAAAAGACATGAAGTATATTGGAGAATGTAAATATCATGTAGTAAATGCATATGAACATTCATTATATGCTTTAGAAGAACTTGAATGTATGGTGAAAGAAAAAAATTTCTTCCCGAGCCATTTACAAGAAAGAATAGAAGTATATTTAAATACAAATATAGATAATAACTTAACTAAATTTCAATTATTAAAATTAGGAGTATTCTTACATGATATAGGAAAACCTGATAGTAATACTATTGATAAAAATGGTAGAGTTCATTTTAAAGGTCATGAAATAGTAGGTGAGAAGATAGCTTTAAATTTAGGAAAAGAACTTAAATTATCTTCTGAGAATATTAGTATATTATCTAAATATGTAAAATATCATATGATATTATTATTATTTTATAAAACAAATGATATGTCTAAAGAAGTACTATTTGAAAAATTTAATATTCTAGAAGAGGATATTATAGGAATTTTACTATTAGGATATGCAGATATAGTATCTACTAGAAAGCTGTTAAATCCTGAAGAAAATAGTGAAATAATAAAAACATATATGAATTATATATTAACAAATTATATATATAGATATAATAGATAAGGAAAAAGACTATGAAAAAATTCATAGTCTTTTTATATACAATGGGATTATAATATTGACTTTGCTTGTATTGGTGTTGATAATATAACTGAGGTTTTAGTTGAACCTATTTGTTTTATAGAATCTATAACATTTTCAAGCTCATACATATTTCTAACAATAACCTTTAAAACGGAGCAATCATCACCAGTTATATGATGACACTCTACTATTCTTGGATCATTACGAGCATCTTCAATAAATTCTTTATACATATGACTAGGTAAAGATATATGTATAAAAGCTTTTATAACTCTTCCTAATGCATCAGGATTTACGATAGCTTTGTATCCTTCTATAATACCTGATTCCTCTAATCTTTTAACTCTTTCTGAAACAGCTGGTGAAGTTAGTCCAACTATTTTACCAAGATCCTTCATAGAAATCCTACCATCTTTTTGTAAGATGTCTATAATTTTGTGATCAGTAATATCCATATTTAAATCCCCCTTGATTAAGATGATATAATTTATTAAACTTAAAAAATCTAAAAATTATTTTTAGAATCAATCATTTGAGTTTTTAATTCCCAAAGATTTTGAGATAAATCAACTTTATAAGTTTGTGGATTTGATATTCTTTTATATTCTTCCCATAAAGTATCTAACTCATTTTTTGTATGATTTCTTATTTCTATTACACTTTTTATTTCATGTTTACATTCACCATTTATAAATAAAGGTTTATGAAGTTCCTTAATAATATAATTTTCAAATGTTTTAGTTTTCCAAGTATAAACAGGATGGAATATAGTTAAAGGTTTAGACTCATCAATAATCTCATCATGCAATAGGATTAAATCTGCTTCTGCTTTATTATGTTTATTATATATCCTAACTACTTTTTTATATCCTGGATTATTTATTTTTTCTGGTTCTTCAGATATTTTGATTTTTGGTTGAATTTTATTTTCTTTGTATGATGCAGCTAATTTATAAACACCACCAAGAGAAGGTGAGTCAGATGATGTTATTAACTTTGTTCCAACCCCCCAAGAATTAATAGCAGCACCTTCAGATTTTAATGCAGTTATAGTATACTCATCTAAATCATTAGAAGCTGTAATACTAACATCTGTGAAACCTTCTTTATCTAATACTTTTTTGCATTCATTAGATAAGTATTGTAAATCACCTGAATCTAATCTAATACCTAGTGGCTTATGACCATTTTTATTTAAAGATTTAAATATTTTTAGCGCATTAGGAAGACCACTATTTAATACATTATATGTATCTACAAGTAATAGACATTTGTCTGGATAGATGTCAGCATAAGCTTCAAAGGCTTCTAACTCAGTATCAAATTTTTGAACCCAGCTGTGAGCATGAGTACCTATTAAAGGTATATTAAATAATTTACCTGCTAAAACATTAGCAGTAGCTAAACATCCACCTATAATAGCAGCTCTTGCACCATATGTACCAGCATCAGGACCTTGAGCGCGGCGTAGACCAAATTCAAAAACTGGATCTTCTTGTGCAGCAAAGCAAACTCTAGATGCTTTTGTAGCTATAAGTGATTGGAAATTAACAATTGTAAGCAAAGCAGTCTCTATAAGCTGAGCTTGGTATAAAGGAGCTTTTACAGTAAGTATAGGCTCGTTAGGAAACATAATAGTTCCCTCATCAACGCAATATATATCTCCAGTAAACTTAAAATTCTTTAAAAATGTTAAAAATTTATCAGAAAAAAGGTTTAAACTTTTTAAATACTTTAAGTCTTCATTTGAAAAGCTTATATTATTTATATATTCAACGAATTGTTCTATACCACAAACTATAGTATATCCACTATTGCAGGCATTTTTTCTGAAAAACATATCAAATACAACAATATCTTCATGGACATTTTTTTCGAAATATCCATTTAACATAGTAAGTTGATACAAATCAGTAAGAAGTGTTAAATTTCTCATTATATTTCTCCTTAATAATAAAATTTATAAAAGAACCCACATATATACTAAAACATAATATAGTACAACTTTCAAGTATAAAGTAGAACCTAAGCGTCATAAAATTACTTAGAAGGGGGGAGATTAAAATAGGAAAAATATGGTTTTATATGCTTGTAATAGGAATAATAGGAAGTATATTTTCAAATAGTTTAGGAGAATTAAATAAAGTTATTTTGAATGAAGCATCTCATGGAGTAGAATTTGCAATAAGCTTAGCAGGTGTAATGGCACTATGGATGGGAATAATGGGTATTGCTAAAGATTCTGGGCTTATAGAGAAAATAGGTCAAAAATTAAATCCTTTAATGAGAAATTTATTTCCATCAGTACCATCAGGACATAAAGCAATGTCATATATGGTAATGAATATTGCACTTAATATGGTAGGAGCAGGTAACGGAGCAACTGCGTTTGGTTTAAAGGCAATGGATGAGCTTCAAAAACTAAATTCTAAAAAAGATACTGCTAGCAATGATATGGTAATGTTTATGGTTATAAATATATCATCAATTCAATTAGTTCCATTTACAATGCTTAAGATAAGGATGGACTTAGGTTCTCAAAATCCTTCACAAATAATAATAACAACTTTATTTGCAACGGCAGTATCTACAATATTTGCAATAATAACTTGTAAATTACTTCAAGAAAAAAGGGGATATAAATAATGCAATTATTTTCAAATATGCTTGTACCTTTAATAATTTTATATATAATAGGATATGGAAAATATAAGAAGATAGATATATATGATAGTTTTGTGAAAGGGGCTATAGATGGTCTAAAATCTGCATGGTCAATAGCACCATATATAATAGGAATATTTTTAGCAATAGGAGTGTTTAAAACAGGTAAAGGAATTGAAATACTTGAAATTTTATTTACGCCAATAGCCAAGTTAATGAGTATACCAAAAGAGTTAATTGGTCTGATAATAGTTAAGCCGTTATCAGGTAGTGGAGCATTAGGAATGTATACAGAACTTGCAGGAAGAGTAGGCATAGATACAACAATAGAGCAAATGGGAGCTACAATAGTTGGAGCATCTGAAACAATATTTTATACTATGGCAATTTATTATGGAAGTTTAAAAATAAAGAATACAAGACATACATTAACTTGTGCTATGGTATGTCATGTAGCAGGGGTTATTGCTTCAGTTTTTATTTGTTATGTACTATTAACATAGTAAAAAGATTAAGTAAGATTAATAAAATTTACAAATGGTGTAGATAATAAATAATTTTTTATAGAATTAGACTTAAATAATATAAGAATATGAAGTATAATAATAGGTATAAAATAATTTGTTTTAGTAAAACATATAAATACATATAATAAGCAATGAAAAGAAGAGTAGATAAAGACTTTTGCTACAGAGAGCTAGATTAGGTGAGAGCTAGCGTTAAAGAAATTATTGAACATGGCCTTGGAGCTTTTTATCTGAAATTAATTAAGATAAGACGATTTGATCCGTTATAGTCTACTAAGATATCTAAATTTAAGTTGATTTTATCAAATTAAATTGTAGATAAATTAGGGTGGTACCGTGATTAATCTCGCCCCTATGTATTATAGGAGGCGAGTTTTTTAATTATAATTTTTTATTGTAAAAATAAACATAAAATAATAGGAGGTAACAACATGACGAAACCAAGTTTTTATGTAACAACACCTATATACTATCCAAGTGGGAATCTACATATAGGACATACTTATACAACTGTTGCAGCAGATGCAATAGCAAGATTTAAGCGTTTCTGTGGATATGATGTAAAATTCTTAACAGGAACTGATGAGCACGGAGAAAAAATACAAAAAACTGCTAAAGAAAAAGGAATGACAGAAATAGAATACTTAAATGGAATGATAGCAGACATAAAAAGCTTATGGAAAATAATGGATATATCGTATGATGATTTTATAAGAACTACTGAAGATAGACATGAAGTAATAATACAAAATATATTCACTAAGTTATATGAACAAGGTGATATATATAAAGGTGCTTACGAAGGAAGATACTGCACTCCATGTGAAAGTTTTTGGACAGAGTCTCAATTATTAGAAGGAGATAAGTGTCCTGACTGTGGTAGGGATACTTATTTAGCTAAAGAAGAAGCTTACTTCTTTAAGTTATCTAAATATGAAGACAGACTAAGGGAATTATTTGCTGACCCTAACTTCTGCTTCCCGGTATCGAGAAAAAATGAAATGGTTGCAAACTTCTTAGATAAAGGATTAGAAGATTTATGTGTAACTAGAACTACATTTGATTGGGGTATAAAAGTTCCATTTGATGAAAAACACGTTATATATGTTTGGGTAGATGCTTTATGCAACTACATAACAGCTTTAGGATACATGAGTGAAGATGATTCTGATTATAAAAAATACTGGCCAGCCAATGTTCATATAGTTGGTAAGGAAATAATGAGATTCCATACAATAATATGGCCAGCTATACTTATGGCTTTAGGCGAAGAAATGCCTGCCCAAGTATACGGACATGGATGGATATTATTTGATAATGATAAGATGAGTAAGTCAAAAGGTAATATAGTATATCCAGAGCAAATGATAGAAAGATATGGAGTAGATGCACTTAAGTACTTCTTATTAAGAGAATTTGCATTTGGCCAAGATGGTAACTATACTCACAGAAACTTTGTTACAAGATTAAATTCTGATTTAGCAAATGATTTAGGAAATCTAGTTAGTAGAACAGTAGCAATGGTTGAAAAATATAATGATGGTATAATACCAATGGCTAAGGTGAATACTGAATTTGATAATGATTTAAAAGAAGTTGCTAAATTATCAGTAGAAAATTTTGAAAAAGAAATGGATAAACTTCAATTTAATGAAGCATTAGAAAGTGTTTGGAAATTAATAAGAAGAACTAATAAATATATAGATGAAACTATGCCTTGGGCTTTAGCTAAAAATGAAGCTAATAAAGATATTTTAGATACTGTACTTTACAACTTATGCGAATCTATAAGAATAATAGCAACTCTTATAAATCCAATAATGAATGATACTGCTAAAAAGATATATTGTCAATTAGGTGTAGTAAGTGAAGAATTAACAACTTGGGAAAGTACTAAGACATTTGGTCTTATAAGTGAAAATATGAAAGTTTATAAAGGTAAATCTTTATTCCCAAGATTAGATATTGAAAAAGAAGTTGAGGAATTAAATGAATTATTTGCAGAGTCGAGTAACGAAGTAGTTGAAGAAACTTTAGAACATAAAGTAGAAATAACTATAGATGATTTAGACAAAGTTGAATTAAGAATAGGTAAGGTACTAAAATGCGAAAAACATCCTAAAGCAGATAGATTATTAGTATCTCAGGTTAAAGTTGGATGTGAAACAAGACAAATAGTATCTGGTATAGCTAAGTGGTATAAGCCGGAAGATATTATAGGAAAAGAAGTTATAGTAGTGTGTAACTTAAAGCCTGTTAAATTAAGAGGTGTAGAATCTCAAGGTATGATATTAGCAGCAGGAAATGATGGAGATGATTTAGTTTTACCATTAACTAGTGGTGCTAAAGACGGATGTGAAGTTCGTTAATCAGTTAGGAGAATAAGATATGTTGTTTGACTCACATGCACATTTAAATGATGCAAGATTTGATGAAGATAGAGAAGAATTAATAAATGCTTTAAAAGAAAAACACGTAGATTTAGTAGTAAATCCAGGTGCTGATATAGAAACATCTATAAGCAGTATAGAACTATCTAAAAAGTATGATTTTATATATGCAGCAGTTGGAGTACATCCACATGATGTAGGAGAACTTGATGATACTTCTATAGAGACTATTAGAAAATTAGCTATCGAAAATGATAAAGTAGTTGCAATAGGTGAAATAGGATTAGATTATTATTATGGTAACTCACCTAGAGAAGTTCAAAAAGAATGGTTTAAAAAGCAAATAGAATTAGCAAATGAGCTTAAATTGCCAATAATAATACATGATAGAGATGCACATACAGATGTTCTTAAAATAATAAAAAATACTAAAAACCCTGAAATCGGATGTGTACTCCACTGTTACAGCGGGAATGTAGAATTGGCTAAGGAATATGTGAAAATGGGTTGCTATATATCTATACCTGGGACGGTTACTTTTAAAAATAATAAAAAAACTAGAGAAGTAGTAAGAGAAATACCACTAGAATATTTACTAATAGAAACGGATTCACCATATATGGCTCCAGAACCACATAGAGGAAAAAGAAATGATCCTTCATTAGTATCTTTTGTTGCTGATAAAATAGCTCAAGAAAAAGAAATCTCATATGAAAAAGTTTGTGAAGCTACAAAAGAAAATGCTAAAAAATTATTTAATATAAAGTAATAAGACTAAAAGGAGCTATCTTAATTAGATTGCTCTTTTAGTTTTTAAGCAAATATGTAAAGATATAAGTAAAACTAATTGCGTATGCAATACATATTCTATAAATATGTCAGTAAGTGCATTAAAAAATCTTAATATTTATAAAGATATTTTAAATATAACTGATAAATGTTTTATGAAACTGAGTATTCTTCTTATTATTGATTATGTAACATTAATTTTGATGAAATAAAAATACCTAAAGAATTTTTACCTAAGTTAAATGATAATAAAGAAAAGAAGGTTAAAGTCTTAAAGGGTATAGTTGACAGGGGAAAAAATTTAGGCTGTAAAGTAGTTATATAAGGTATAGAAATAATAGAAGATAATAAACTATCAATTACACTAGATATAGACTATGCTCAAGGTTATATTTATTCTTATCCAGTATCATTTAATAAGTATAGAGAACTTATAAATAGTATAATATAAATAAATAATAAAATTATTAAAAAAGAGCAATAGTTCAAATTTGTACTAGAGCTCTTTTTTTATAAGTAAATTCAAATGGTTTAAGTTATATTATACCTTGATAAAATTCTGTAAAAAACGTAAAATATAAAGATGTAAGCTAAGACTCGAGACTAAAATAGATAAAAGGTGAATTTATAATGATAAAAGAAATTATAGTTGTAGAAGGAAAAGATGATGTTACAGCAGTAAAAAGAGCGGTTAAGGCTGAACTTATAACAACGGGTGGATTTGGATTTCCTAAGGGTGTTATGGAACGTATAAAGGCAGCTCAAACTAGATGTGGAGTAATAATATTTACAGATCCAGATTTTGCAGGAGAAAAGATAAGAAAAAAAATAGCGGCAGAAGTGCCAGGATGTAAGCATGCATTCTTACCAAGAGAAGAAGCTAAAAAAGATGGAGATATAGGTATCGAAAATGCTACTCCTAAAAGTATAATAGCTGCTCTTGAAAGGGTAAGAACAGAAAATACAGCTAAAAGAGATGAATTCGGTCAATCAGATTTAATAAGAAATGGACTTATAGGAAATGAAGATGCATCATATAGACGTGATGAACTTGGGAAAATACTTGGTATAGGATACGGAAATGCTAAGCAATTTTTAAATAGATTAAATAACTATGGAGTAAGCAGAGACGAATTTAAAAAATCACTAGAAACTTTATGGAATACAAAATAAAAATAAAAAAACAAAGGAGAAATAGAATGGATAGACTTTCATCACATAGAGCGACCAAAGATGTAGTTCAAAAATATGGTTTTAAATTTTCTAAATCACTAGGACAAAACTTTTTAATAGATGATAATGTTATAGATAGTATACTAGATGGAGCAAGACTTTCAAAAGGTGATAAAATAATAGAGGTAGGTCCAGGAATTGGTACTCTTACTCGTGAAATGGGAAAAGTAGCAGATAAAGTTATAGCTATAGAAATAGATAAAACTTTAATACCGATATTAAAAGAAACATTATCAGATTTAGATACAGTGGAAGTAATAAATAAAGATATATTAAAAGTAGATGTTCAAGAATTGGTAAAAGAAAAGTTAAGCGGTGGACCAATTAAATTGGTAGCTAACCTTCCATACTATATAACTACTCCAATAGTTATGAAGTTTTTAGAAGAAGATATACCAGTAACAGATATAGTAGTTATGGTACAAAAAGAAGTTGCGGATAGAATGAACGCAGTACCAGGAACAAAAGACTATGGTACTTTATCAATAGCAGTACAATATTACTGTGATACAGAAATAGTTGCGAAAGCTCCAAGGCATATGTTTATACCACAGCCAAATGTAGACTCAACGGTTATAGGGCTTCATATAAGACCAGAAATTAAATATCCTGTTGATAGTGAAGAAATATTTTTCAAAACAGTTAAAGCTGGATTTAGTCAAAGAAGAAAAACTTTACTTAATTCATTAAGCACATTAGGATTTTTAAGTAAAGAAGAAATAAAATAAGTTTTAGTAGAATCTAACATAGATGAAAAAAGAAGAGTAGTAACTCTTAGTATAGAAGAATTCGCGACTCTATCAAATAAAGTAAATGCAAAAGTACCTTCAAAATAGAAGGTACTTTTTTTATATATTTAATCATATACTATCTAGAGAAATTATGTTAAGGGGGGATTAGAGTGGCTTCTAAAAGAAAATTTAAAAGAGATTATATAATTCTTGAAGCTAAAGATATGAACTTTAGATATAAAGAGCGTATTTTGCCAAAAGCTTTTGCAAAAGTAGAAATAAATGATGAAAAATCTGTAATAGCGTTATACGTTGAAAACCTTAAGTGCGTTAAAGAAGGATATAGAGTAGTAGCTATAAAAAGTGATTATGATATAGTAGATTTAGGAAATGTAACTGTAAGTGACCAAGGGAAGGGTGAATTTATTTTAAATTTAGAAAATAGTGATATAGAAATAAAAGGTATAGCAATGTTATATGAGAGAACGGTTCCACTTATAGGATTCAAAGGAAGTAAAATTGAAAACTATGAAGAAATATTATTTGTATCAGATGATAATTATCAAGAGGATGAACAGGAAGAAGAGGATGAATATGAAGAGTACGAAGAAATAGAATATATAGAAGTAGATGAAGATGATCCAGATTTTAATGAATATGAAGAAATAGAGTATATAGAAATAGATGATTCAGATGAATATGAAGATAATTCAGATGATGATAGTGAAGAAGAATATGAAGTTTATCCTGAGGTAGAAGAAGAAACTGAATATATTGAAGAAGAAAGGGAAGTTAGTGGAAATCTTCCTTATGAGCAGAAAAAAATAAAAGTAAATAGTAGACAAAAAATTGAAAAAATTGAAAAAATTAAATCAAGAAATAATAATAATGATGACTCGTATGAAGCATATCAAGAAACATCATATCAGTATGAACCTAAATCAGCAGGAGCATTATTGATGCCAAGACAAATTAAAAAAGGATTAAAATTATTTAGAGAAGTTAAGCCATTTGTATCTGATTATATAGAAGATACTAGATGGTGGAAGATAGAAATAAATCCATCAACATTATGTGGATATACAATGCCATATTTAGGATATGTAAATACTTTAAACTATACAATGTATAGTGATGCAGTAATGAATTCTTATAAATATAGACATTATTTATTTGGTGTTCAATATGATGAGTATAATAAAAGAAAAAATTATATTTATGCAGTTCCAGGAAATAAAAGTGAACAACCAGATAAAGGTCATACAGGATTTACAACTTATCAACCTTGTGATTCTAGGAATGATAAGCTAGGATATTGGTTATGTTTTATAGATTCTAGAACTAGAAGAATTGTTAAATAGAAATTAAAAGGTATAACTATTGATAATATTTAGATAATAGCCTAAAATATATTAATATACTTAATTTTGGGAGGAAATATAATGATAAACAAACAAAGGGTTATAGATGAATTTATAGAGTTAGTACAAATAGATAGTCCATCTTCAAAAGAAGGTGCAGTAGCACAAGTATTAGTTAAAAAATTGCAGGAAATAGGTTGTGAAGTTATAATAGATGAAGCTGGTGTAAAAACTGGTGGAGAAACAGGAAATGTAATAGCTACATTAAAGGGGAATAAGCAAGGAAGAAAATTATTATTTAGTTCACATATGGATACAGTTAGCCCAGGAATAGGAGTAAAGCCTATAATAGATGAAGCTACTGGAATAATAAAAAGTGATGGAACAACAGTATTAGGTTCTGATGATAAAGCTGGTATAGCAGCTATATTAGAAGGATTAAGAACAATAAAGTCAAATAATATAGACCACTCAGACATACAGGTAGTATTCTCTATATGGGAAGAAGGCGGATTAAATGGAGCTAAATACTTAGATTATTCTAAAGTTAATGCAGATTTAGCATTTGTATTAGATAGTGGAGGATCTCCTGGTGAAATAATAGTAAAAGCGCCAGCACAAGATGCTATAAAAGTTATGATAACAGGAAAGCCAGCTCATGCAGGACTTCAACCAGAAAATGGAATAAGTGCTATAATGGTAGCTT
>JAVXLU010000066.1:0-12441 GCA_036646635.1 Romboutsia sp. | reverse complement strand
CTAATAATGTTGCTGCTATTATTGGTAAAACTGCATTTTTTGCTCCATCTATTTTAACGTTCCCTCTAAGTGGGTTACTTTTACTAACTATTATTTTTGCCATTTTATTGACCTCTCCTCATTAATTAATAATCTAATTTTATAATGGGCGTAGCGATATATATGATTGTTTTTTCATCATCTTCACTATACCTCATTCCTATATTCAAATTTATCTTATTTCCCAAATATTCTAAATAATTATCATTTAAAATTTTACTATATGCTGTTATCGAAATAAAATTATCTTCTTCTACTCTATCTATTTCTTTAGCATTCATATTATATAATATTTCTTGAAAAATATCATCATATTTATTCATCTGTAACTTTTTTGTGTATTCTCCTGATATGCAAGTATTTATATCTATTTTAGAAACATGCTTATTTAATGTATTCTCAATAATTGTATAAATATCCACTATATTTTTATATACTTTATTCTCCAATATGTCAACTATAATATACGCTTCTTCGTCATTTTTTTTAATTCCAGATATTGAAATATTTTGTTCTTCATTCTTAACTTGTGCATATATCTGTTTTTGTTCTTTATTCCAGTTTTCTTCCCACTTTGTATTACTTTCCTCTAATCCTAAGTTATTAATTATTTCAACAAATATATCTCTCATTTCATTTTTTGATATATTGTAGTTTATTACTCCATTTGATTTTATATTATAAAATTTAAAATTAGCTTGTGTATCATTAAATGTTTCTATTAGTTTATTGTATTCATTATTAGATTTTATATCAGCATATGATATTACTATTCCAATCATCATTAATAATATAAAGCTTGTAAATAGTTTTATTATTTTCATAAAAAATCCCCCTTAAAATCATCATATTTATAATTAGATTATTGACAATTTTAAGAAGGATATACTTTATATATTTAGGTAGTATTTTATTTTTTTAATATTATTATTCAACTGTTACTGATTTAGCTAAGTTTCTTGGCTTATCTACATCACAACCTCTTTCTACTGCAACATAGTAAGATAACAATTGAAGTGGTAAAACTGTTAATATACTTGATAATATATCATCTACATTAGGTATATATATTACCTTATCAGCAGCTTTTTCAACTTCTATATTTTTTTCTTGAGCTATTGCTATTACATAAGCTCCTCTTGCTCTAACTTCTTCCATATTGGATACCATTTTTTCAAATAGTTCTCCTTGAGTAGCTATTGCTATTACTGGAGTTCCTTTTTCTATTAAAGCTATAGTACCATGTTTTAACTCTCCAGCTGCAAAAGCTTCTGCATGTATATAAGAAATTTCTTTTATCTTTAATGCACCTTCCATAGCTAAATTATAATCTAATCCTCTACCTAAGTAGAATGCACTATGAGCATCTTTTATAGTTTTAGATACATCATTTTTAATGTAGTTTTCTTGTTCTAATGCTTTTGAAACTTTTTCAGGCATTTCTTTTAATTTTTCTATCATTTCATTATAGTACTCTTTAGTTATAGTGCCCCTCTTTATAGCAAAATCTAAAGCTATCATATAGAATGATACTAATTGAGTAGTGTAAGCTTTAGTTGATGCTACTGATACTTCAGGTCCTGCCCAAGTATAGAATACATCATCTGCCTCTCTAGCTATTGAAGAACCTACAACATTAGTTACAGCTAATATTCTAGCTCTTTTAGCTTTAGCATATCTTAAAGATGCTAATGTATCAGCTGTTTCTCCAGACTGACTCACTAATATTAATAAAGTATTTTCATCTATAAACGGATCTCTATATCTAAACTCAGATGCTATATCAGTTATAACTGGTATTTTAGCAAATTTTTCTATAGCATATTTACCAACAAGTCCTGCATGATATGCAGTACCACAAGCAACTATATAAACCCTATTTATTTTTTCTAAATCTTGCTTAGTCATTTTTATATCATCTAATTGAATTTCTTCATTATCATTTAATCTTCTTATTAAAGTTTCTTTAACTCCATTTGCTTGTTCATAAACTTCTTTTAACATAAAATGCTCATATCCACCTTTAGATGCAGCTTCAACATCCCAAGTTATTTCAGTAGCTTCTTTTTGAACAACTTCTCTATTTTCATTTAAAATAGTTAATTTGTCTCCAACTATATGAACAAATTCTCCATTTTCTAAGAAATATACATTTCTAGTATATTTTAATATTGCTGGTATATCTGATGCTATGAAGTTCTCTCCATCTCCAAGTCCAACTACTAATGGACTATCCTTTCTTACAGATACTAATTCATTATCATTATCTTTACATATAACACCTAATGCATAGGCTCCTCTTAGTCTATCAGTTGCTTTATAAACAGCATCTAATAGATTTCCTTCATAGTATTTGTCTACTAAATGAGCTACTACTTCTGTATCTGTTTGAGATAAAAATACTACACCTTCAGCTTGTAATTCTTCTTTTAATTCATTGTAGTTTTCTATTATACCGTTATGAACTACAGCTATTGTTTTATTCATATTAAAATGAGGATGTGAATTTACATCAGATGGTTCTCCATGAGTTGCCCATCTTGTATGTCCTATTCCAAGTCCACCTTCTATAGGATTCTTTTCTAAATCCTCTGCTAATATTGCTAATCTTCCTTTAAACTTTCTTATTTCTAAGTCATTTCCACCATTTATTGCAACTCCCGCAGAGTCATATCCTCTGTACTCTAACTTAGAAAGTCCTTCTATCAAAACCTCTGTTGCTTGTCTGTATCCTAAATATCCAACTATTCCACACATATTAAATTCCTCCTAAAAATATTATTTTTTTATATTTTTAGAGTTAGGTCATATGTTTACTTAAATTTCCCTTTGTCCATAAAATTGCTTTTATGATTTAAGGAAATTCTTACGATGGTAAACACACCGCAGAGCATCCGCCGATAATTCGATAAACTCTGACCTCGTCAACTTAGTAGCTATGATGTATTTTTATTATTAATCAATTGCTAAGTTCTGGCGCTTATAAGTGAATACTAAGATATAAATCTTAGTATCTCACTCCTATTACTTACTAGTTTTAGGGTAGACTTTATTGTCTTAGTATTCACTTTTAAATTACGATAGTTTTTCTTGTATAAGGTTAGCTAAATCTGTAGCTAATTCTTTTATTTGACCTTCCTCTTTACCCTCTAGCATAACTCTTACTAATGGCTCTGTTCCTGATGGTCTTATTAATACTCTTCCAAGACCATCTAGTAAATTTTCTATTCTTTCTATTTCATTACTTATTTCTGGGTATTCCATATATCTATTCTTATTCTCATTCTTTATTCTAGCATTAACTAATACTTGTGGGTATCCAGTCATTACTGATGCAAGTTCTGATAATTTTTTATCTTCCTCTAATACTATTTGTGCGAGTACTAAAGAACTTAATACACCATCACCAGTTGTATTATAATCTAAGAATATCATATGTCCTGATTGTTCGCCACCAAGATTATATCCAGATTTTTTCATTTCTTCCAATACATATCTATCTCCTACACCAGTTGTAGCAAGTTTTACTCCATGCTCTTTAGCTGCTATATTTAATCCTATATTACTCATTACTGTAACTACTAATGTATCTTGTGCTAATTTATTTTTATTTTTTAAGTGTATAGCACTTAATATCATTATATGGTCTCCATCTACAATGTTTCCATTTTCATTAACAGCAATTAATCTATCAGCATCTCCATCATATGCAAGCCCTAAGTCTGCTTTGTGCGCCAGAACAGCTTTTTGTAGACTTTGCGGATGTGTCGATCCACACTTATCATTTATATTATTACCATTTGGTTCACTATTTATAGTTATTACACTTGCACCTAATTCAGCAAATACTATTGGTGCAACTTTATAAGCTGCTCCATTGGCACAATCTAAAACTACCTTTAATCCCTTAAAATCAACGTTTATTATAGATTTTAAATAGTCTATATACTCTCTTTGTGCATCATGTTTGTGTATTTTTTTACCAACTTTTTTTCCTATTGGATGATAATCTACTTTTTCTATATTATCAATATATTGTTCTATATTTAACTCTACTTCATCATCAAGTTTATACCCATCTTGATTAAAAAACTTTATACCATTATACTCTACTGGATTATGTGATGCAGATATAACTACTCCACAATCTGCTCCATATTCTTTAGTTAAATATGCAACTGCTGGTGTTGGTATTACTCCAACTGTTATAACATCACATCCAACAGACATAAGACCTGCTGTTAATGCTGCTTCTAACATATCTCCAGATACTCTAGTATCCTTTCCAACAACTACCTTAACTGTTTCTTTACCTCTAGCTAATACATAACCACCTGCTCTTCCAAGCTTATACGCCAAGTCACATGTTAATTCTGTGTTAGCAATTCCTCTTACTCCATCAGTTCCGAAATATTTTCTCATGAAAAAATCTCCTTCCATTATGAAAATCATATCAAATTATAATATATTATTATATGCATATAAATTTGGTTAATCCTCTATTTTTAATCATAAAATTATTTTAATACGTATACGATAAAAAGACAATAGAAATAATTCTATTGTCTTTCTTTGTTTTCCACTCTATTTTACAGCTTCAGCACCTTTTTGTAAAGCTTCTTTGTTTAATGGTACAAACTTTTCTTTACTTGGTCCAAAAACTTTTTTGAATGCTTCCAGTACAGACTCTATTTCTACAGTTGGATCTATTTGTAAATATGCTCCAAGCATTATCATATTTGCAACCCTTGGATTATTTAATTCTAAAGCTATATCATTAGCTGGAATATAATAAACTTCAACATCTTCTCTTTCTACTTTTCTTTCTATCAACGAACTATTCACTAATATTTTACCACCTGTTTGTACTTCATTTTCAAACTTATCAAGTGATGGTAAGTTCATTACTATTGCACAAGTAGCGTCATTTGCTATAAGAGGTGAGCCTATTGGTTTATCAGATACTGTTACAGCACAATTTGCTGTACCTCCACGCATTTCTGGTCCATATGAAGGTAGCCAAGAAACTTCTTTTCCTTCTATCATACCTGCATAAGTAAGTAATTGTCCCATCGACATAACACCTTGGCCACCAAATCCAGCACATATTACTCTTGATGTAGACATATTACTTCACCTCCTTAGCTAAATCAATATCTTTTATATTCCCTAATGGATAATATGGAATCATATTATCTCTTAGCCATTTTAGTGAATCATTAGGATTTAATCCCCAGTTTGTAGGACATGTAGATAAAACTTCTACTATTCCAAATCCTAATCCCGCGTGTTGTACTTGGAATGCCTTTTTTATAGCCTTTTTAGCTTTTCTAACATTAGCAGGAGTATCTACAGAAACTCTTTCTACAAATACAGCTCCTGGTAAAGTAGATAACATTTCACTCATTCTTATTGGAAATCCTTGTTTTTCTACATCTCTTCCATATGGAGCAGTTGTAGCTTTTTGACCAATTAATGTAGTTGGTGCCATCTGACCACCTGTCATTCCATATATAGCATTATTTACAAATACTGTAGTAAATTTTTCCCCTCTAGCTGCTGCATGAACTATTTCAGCCGTACCGATAGATGCTAAATCTCCATCACCTTGATATGTAAATACTGTCTTATCTGGATGTACTCTTTTTATTCCTGTAGCAGCAGCAGGAGCCCTACCATGAGATGCTTCTTGCATATCACAATTAAAATAATTATATGATAAAACTGAACATCCAACTGGAGCTACCCCTATAGTATTTCCTATTACATCTAATTCTTCTAAAGCTTCTCCTACTAATCTATGAATTATACCATGTGTGCATCCTGGACAATAGTGAGTTGATACATCTGTTAATCCTTCAGTTTTTTTAAATACAACAGCCATTACTTAACACCCCCTGTAGATAATTCTTCTTCTAATATTAAAATAGCCTTATCTGCTATTTCATTTGGAGTTGGAGCCATTCCTCCAGCTCTTCCATAGAAATGAACAGGTACTCTACCTTCAACTGCTAATCTTACATCCTCTACCATTTGTCCCATACTCATTTCAACAGTTAATAAACTTTTAGCTTCTGGTATATTTTCAAAAGCATTAACTGGAAATGGCCATAGTGTTTTAGGTCTTATAAGACCTGCTCTTATATCTTTCTCTCTTAATATATCTATTGCATTTTTTACTATTCTTGATGTAGTCCCATAAGCTACAAATACTAAATCTGCATCTTCAGTTTTATACATTTCACACTGTACTTCATTTTTCTCTATTTCTTTAAATTTTTTATCTAATTTTATGCAATGTTCTTCTAAAATTTCAGGCTCTAAATATAGTGAATTTATTATATTAGGCTTTCTCTCTCTTTTAGTTCCTACAGTAGCCCAATTTTTTGGCGATAATTCTCTTTTTTTAGTCTCTTTAAATTCTACCGGTTCCATCATTTGCCCTATCATACCATCTGCAACTACCATAACCGGTGTTCTATAAAAATCTGCAACATCAAAAGCTTCTATTATCATATCAACAGCTTCTTGAACTGTAGCTGGTGCATATACAGGAGTTCTATAATCTCCATTACCCCCACCTCTTGTTGACATAAAATAATCAGCCTGTGAAGGCTGTATACTACCAAGACCTGGTCCACCCCTCATTACATTTATTATTACACATGGTAATTCTGCTCCTGCTGCGTAAGTTATCCCTTCTTGCTTTAAAGCTATTCCTGGTGAAGATGATGATGTCATAACCCTTGCTCCTGCTCCTGCTGCTCCATAAACCATATTTATCGCAGCAACTTCAGATTCTGCTTGAACAAATACTCCATTAACTTTAGGTAATTCTTTAGACATATATTCTGGTACTTCATTTTGTGGTGTTATTGGATATCCGAAAAAATATCTACATCCAGCCTCTATAGCTGCCTTTCCAAATGCTTCATTACCTTTCATAAGTATTTTAGCCATTAAAATTCCCCCTTATATTTTAATTAATCTCTTTCTACTGTTATAACTTCATCTGGACACATAGTTGCACAATTTGTACACCCTATACATTTTTCCATATATGTAACTGTTGCAGGATTATATCCTTTTTTATTAATTTTTATTTTATCTATTTGTACAATTTTTACTGGACATACCTCTACACATAGTCCACATCCTTTACAACGGTCTTGATTAAAATATACTATTCCTTTAGCCATTTCTCTGTTTCCCCCTTAAATATTTCATATATTTAAAACTGAAATTACATCCATTCTTCTCTCATATAAAGCTTAATAGGAAAAATTTCTCCACTTAAATTATCTGGTAATTTATCTAATAAAGTTTCTGAACAAGTTGAGTATTTTATAGGTATATTAGTAATTTTTGATACTTCTTTCACTACTTCTTGGCCTTTTAAAATATCTTCAATAGTTGTACATCTTATTAGATGTGTATTATTTATTAATCCTGTGACCTTAAGCTTAGAAGATTTTTCTATAGCTTTTATATGATTGATAACTTGATCATAAGTTTGAGTTTGCTCCCTATTTGCATTTACTACACAAAACATATCATATTCATTTTCTTTTATTTTATTACTAAATCTTCCAACTACTCTAGCTCCAACATCATCACCACCTACATCCATAATATACTCATATGAATTATCATTTATTGGTGTTGAAATCTCTGCTGAAATGGCTGGCAAATCTAATGTAGTAGCATTAATAGAACTGTCTATAGTCATTATATCTAATGATTTTAGTAACTCTTTTTTCTCCCTTGTTCTAAAGTAAACATTTACTACATCTAAATCAGCTAATGCAATTTTACTAGAAATACACTCTCTTAATTTAGTAACATAGTTCATCGTAAACTCACTTTTCCCACTTCCATAATGTCCAGTTATTATCCTTATTCTTTTATCATCAATTATCATAAGTATCTCCTTTTAAGATTTAAATTTCATATTAGTCTATCTAAAATCCATAAATCTTAGGACATTCTTCATTATTTAATATCCTAAGACCTCCTTCAGCTAAAGCTATCATTTCATCTTCTCCAGGATATATTCTTACTTGTGAAATAAACTCAACATTTTCTTTTATAATACTTGTAAATTTATTTGAGTATGCAATACCACCTGTTAATAAAATTGCATCCACTTTACCTTTTAAAACTGTAGCACATGCACCTACTTCTTTACTTATTTGATATGCCATGGCTTTATATACTAGCTCGGCTTTTTTATCCCCACATTCTATTTTATGCTCTACCTCTCTAATATCATTCGTATCTAAATAAGCTATTAATCCGCCACTACCTTTTATTTTACTTTTCATATCTTTCTTACTATAATCACCACTAAAACACATATTAATTAAATCTCCTACAGGTAATCCACCACTTCTTTCTGGTGAAAATGGACCTTCTCCATCTAAAGCATTAGCCACATCAATGACTATACCTTTTTGATGAGCTCCTACAGATATTCCACCGCCCATATGAGCAACAATGAAGTTACATTGGTTATATGGTATTCCAAGTTCTTTAGAAGCTCTTCTAGCAGTAGCTTTTTGGTTTAAAGCATGAAATATACTCTTCCTATATATTTCAGGTATTCCTGATATTTTTGCTATTTCATTCATTTCATCAACAACAACAGGGTCTACTATATAAGATGGTATATTAGATATATCTCCTATCTCTTTTGCTATTATTCCACCTAAGTTTGATGCATGCTCTCCTAATACTCCAATTTTTAAATCTTCTATCATAGCTTCATTTACAATATATGTTCCACCTTTTATAGGTTTAAGAAGTCCCCCTCTACCTACTACTGCACTCAGTTCATTTATTTTAACTTTACTCTCTATTAAAGCTTCTTTTACTGCTTCTTTACGAAATTGTAACTGGTCTAATATTTTATTGTACTTACCTATTTCTTCTGCATCATGCCTTAATACTTTTTCAAATATTAATTCTTCATTATTAAATACGGCAATCTTAGTTGATGTTGATCCAGGATTTATTGTTAGTATTTTAAATGACTTATGCATATACTACCTCCTAATATTATTTATCTTTAGCTGTCATTAAAACACCTAGTGCTATTGAATTTAATTTACTTTCTTCATTGTCAGCTCTTGAAGTTAGTATGATTGGAGCTTTTGCACCAACTATAACACCTGCATTTTTTGACTTTGAAAAAAAGACTAACGATTTATACAATATGTTTCCTGCTTCTATATTTGGAGCTAATAATATATCTGCATTTCCTGCTACAGGATGACTTATACCTTTATGATTAGCTGCTTCTATTGAAACAGCATTATCTAAAGCAAAAGGACCACCTACTATACAGTTCTTTATTTCTCCTCTATTACACATATCTTCTAATTTTTTTGCATCAACTGTATCTTTCATTTTAGGATTTACTTTTTCTTTAGCGCATAATACGGCTACTTTAGGTTTGATTATATCTAGTGAATTGGCTAATTTACATGAATTTTCTATGATTTGTTTTTTTATATTTATATCTGGATATAAATTCATAGCTGCATCAGTTATAAAAAACAATCTATTATATCCTTCTATATCGAATACTCCAACATGGCTTAGTACATTGCCTGTCCTTAATCCAATATCTTTATTTAATACAGCTTTTAAAATAATTGCTGTATCTACTATACCTTTCATAACCATATCAGCTTTATTTTGAAAAACTAATTCAACTGATTTAAGACATGCTTCTTCTAAATCTTTTATGTCAATTAATTTATATTTATTTATATCTATACCTAATTTATCTGTTATTTTTCTAGTTTTTTCTATATCTCCTATCAATATAGCCTCTATTATTTTTTCTTGTCTTGCCATATCAACTGCTATTAATACTTCTTCATCATGACAGCAAGCTACTGCTATAATCTTTGGACCTCTTTCCTTAGCAAATTTAATTACATCATTAAAATTTCTCAATAACTACACCTCATTTTAAATAAATATTTTATACATATTTTATATTAAATATATGTTTAATTTATAATATTTATTCTTATAATATAGTTTTAGTTCTCTATTTATTAATCACTAAAAAAATATATTTCTAGAGTTTATTTAAAATAAATAAGATGCAATAAAAATATAGTTTAATAAACTTAAAACCTATAATTTTTATTGCATCTTATATTAATTATTTTTAATTTATTGATATACATTCGTTACTTTTGGATCTACTGTTATTTGTTTTGTGATATATTGTGTTTCATACTCAATAGAATATATACCTTCTTCATCAGATAATTTATTAAAATCTATATATAAAATTATATCTGATTTAATGGGTGCTTCTATATTATCTGCATGTTCTATACTTACCTTTATAACATCTGGAATTTTAATCTTAGATATATCTATACCCTCACTCTTATTTCTTAATTGAACATCTTGAGAATTATATGTAAGATCAGTAATTATGTTTTTTGCAATATCTAATTTTATAGTTATATATTTTGAATCTACTATTATTCCTTCTGGTATCTCTAAATATATATCTTTAGATGTATTTTCAGTTATAGATTCTAAATCTACAGCTTTAGTACTAATACTATCTATTTTATCTACTATATCTTTTTTTCCTTTGATATTTATAGTTCTTTGACTAACTTCATAATTTTTTAAAATGTCTTCTATTTCATTATTATTAGTAAATTTAACCTTTATTGGAACAGTTTTTTCTTTTAATAAGATTATATTTACATTTATCGTAGACTTTTCTAAATCTACACCTTCTACCTCTTTACCATCTATATCTACAGGCACTAACTTAACTTTAGATGAAAAATTAGTAGTTTCATTTCCGGTATTAACTGTACCTACTACCTTTTGAACCTTATTTACTAATACTCTAGGACCAGAAATTTTCACATTATCTTTATCTAAAGTAACTGGTTCTATATTATTTTTTAATTTACCTTCTATATTGATATCTATAGTTCTTTTTTCTTTAACTATTTTTTCTAAATTAATTATTTTAATATTACTCTTAAATTCATGTGTAACTTTTCCTGGAACATTAGCTTTTAGATACATATCCTTTTTACCCTCCATAGGGTCATTTATCTGTCCATAAACATGTATACTTTCTTTTTTAAGCTTTTGAAGGCTTGAACGCTTACCTGTTATAGTTATATCAGATGTTAACTCTATTTCAGGATAAATTACTAAATCATTTTCTTTAAGTTGACTCATATTGCTTATCTCTATAGGTAAATTTTCAAATATTTTTGACTCTTCTGGATCTACTACTGCCATAACATATAACCATAGCACAATAGCACTTAATAATGATATCAACTTTATTCTTGTATTATTTTTTAATTGATTTATCATCTGAATATCCCGCCTTTAAAAAAGCTTTTTTCATCTGTAGTAGTTTTCAGATTACTTCTTAAAATATTAGTCATTCTATCTTTAGATATATTTCTATATAACTTACCGGATTTAGCTATAGATACATCTCCTGTTTCTTCTGAAACAATTAATGATATACAATCTGAAACTTCACTAACTCCTACTGCTGCTCTATGTCTAGTACCTAAATCTTTACTTAAGTCTTTACTCTCGCTTAATGGTAAAAAACACGCAGCGGCTTTTAATTCTGAACCTCTAACAACTACTGCTCCATCATGAAGTGGTGTGTTCGGAATAAATATATTTATTAATAATTGTCTCGATATTTCACCGTCTATACTAGTTCCTGTATTTATTATGTCGCCTATTTTAGTTTGTCTTTCCATAATAATTAAGGCGCCTATTTTTTGTCTTGATAATGAATATAGTGCTTCTACTATCTCTTCTATTGTTTTATTAAGAGTTTCTTCTGATGTATTCATACCATTTTTTATAAAGAAATTAAACTTTGCTCTACCTATATGTTCAAGTCCTGCTCTAAGCTCTGGTTGAAATACTATAAGTGCTGCTATAACACCAAAGTCTAATGCATTAACTAATATCCAATATAATGTATGTAGTTTAAAAGTATTACTTAGCTGAGTAGCTATAAGTAATAATAATATACCTTTAAAAACTTGTTCTGCCCTAGTATCCTTTATAAACATAAATATCTTATAAAAAATATATGCTACTATAGAAATATCAACTATATCATTTATGGTCATTTGAAAAACCGCATCAGAAAAACCATTTAAAAAAGAATTCATATCCACAGTTATATCCTCCTGTCTGATAATTTCTTAATTATTTATACTATGTATTATACTATAATACTCCAACTATATACAAACTATTTGAAGTATTATATATATTTATATAAAAAAAAAGTTTCACGTTAGTGAAACTTTTTATTGGTGAGCGCACAGGGATTCGAACCCCGGACACACGCCTTAGAAGGGCGTT
>JAVXLU010000065.1:0-12805 GCA_036646635.1 Romboutsia sp. | reverse complement strand
GAGACTATAAAAATAGAAAAACCTAATAAAAATGGTGTAAAAGTGGCTATTATAGGTTCTGGACCTGCTGGAATTACAGTAGCCTTTGAACTTGCAAAGTTAGGATATGATATAACTATTTTTGAAAAAAACGAAAAAATAGGTGGTATATTAAATTATGGAATACCTGAATTTAGATTACCTAGATTAATTATAGACTCTTTAGCTAAAAATTTAAACGATATTGGTGTAAAAATAAAAATCAATTCATTAATAGGGCCTGTTGTTACTTTAAATAAATTATTTGAAGATGGATATAAATCAATATTTATAGGTACTGGTGTTTGGAATCCTAAAAGATTAAATATAAAAGGTGAAACCTTTGGACATGTTCATTATGCTATAGATTATTTACGAACACCGAATAGATATGATTTAGGAAATAAAGTTATCGTTATTGGAGCTGGTAATGTAGCTATGGATGCTGCTAGAAGTGCTAAATATTTCGGTTCAGATGAAGTTTATATTGCTTATAGACGTGATATTTGTGATATGAGTGCCACTAAACATGAAATTAATGATGCAAAATCAGAAGGCGTCTTATTTGAAACTTTTAAATCCCCGGTTGAAATAGTTGATGAAGGTATAATACTTAAAGATACTAAAAAAATAATCAATGAAGATGGTAGTACTTCTCTTATTAATATAGAGGGTAGTGAAAAATTATATAAATGTGATAGTGTTTTAATTGCAGCTAGTCAAGTTCCTAAAAATAATATAGTAATTAATAATAAAGGTCTTGATATTAAACAGGGAGGATTACTTTTTACAAACGAATTTGGACAAACTACTCGAGATGGTGTTTTTGCTTGTGGTGATGTTACTCATGGAGCTAGAACCGTTATTCAAGCAGTTGTTGATGCTAAAGAGGTTTCTAAATCCATGGACCATTATTTACAAAAATTTGTCAAATGATTTTTTTCTAATATTTAATCAACCTATAGTTTAAGTATACTAAAATTTAGCTTTATTTAAATATAGGTTGGTTAAGTATTTAAATTTTGTTATGAATTGTTATTAATTATATATGTGAGTATAAATTATAATTTAGGATCTATTTTATTTTTATATCTTCCATATCTATTTAATGGTCTTACAGCTGGTCCCTCTAGTATATCTCCATTATAATCAAATCTAGAACCATGACATGGACAGTCCCATGTTTTTTCCGCTGAATTAAACTTTAACTCACATCCTAGATGAGTACAGGTCACATCAACTATAAAAAGTTCATTATTATAATGTCTATATGCTCCATATTTTTGACCATCTATGTCTACAAGCTTACCTTCACCTTTTTCTTTAGGCATTTTTTCACTAGCAAATTTTAATTTTCCACTTATATAATTTAATCCTACATTTAAATTTTCTTTTATAAAATCTGTAGTTAAATAACTACCTTTTCTTGATGGATTAAATATATTTTCATATTTAGATGTATTTCTAGTCATAAGATCATTTATTACAATTGCTGATAGAGTACCATTTGTTATTCCCCATTTTGAAAATCCTGTCGCTACATATATATTTTCTTCTTTTTTATTTATATGTCCAATATAGGGCATATTGTCAAAACTCATATAATCTTGTGCTGACCATTTATATTTAAAATCATTTACTCCAAAAGTCTTACTTGCATAATTTTTTAAATCTTCAAAAATTTCTGCTTCATGGTCTCCTTGACCTACTTTATGATCATTTCCTCCAATAATCAATAATTTTTTACCTTCACCTTCGTATGTTCTAAATGTTTTTGTAGGTTCTTCAATACTTATAAACATACCTTTTTCAAATTCTTTATTTAAGGTAGCACCTAATAAATAGGATCTATCTGCTTTTTCTTTAGCAAAATAGAAGTTTAATCCGTCATACCAAGGAAAATGAGATGCAATTATTACATTATCTGCTTTAATTTCAATATTATCCCTAGTTTTAACATTGCATATATCACCTGTTTCTATATCAACAATAGGAGTATTCTCATATACTTTGACCCCTAATTCTATACACTTATCCATTAAAGAATCTATATATTGCTTTGGATTAAATTGACCTTGATTATTAAATTTTATTGAACCTTTTATACACAAAGGTAAATTTAGTCTATTACAATAATCACAGTCTATACCAATTTTTTTACATATCTCATACTCATCCTTTAAAATTTGAATATAGTTTTCATTTTGAGTATATATATATGATGGTAATTCCTCAAATTTACAATCTATATTATTTTCTTTTATAATTGTTTTTACTAAATTTAAAGCTTTATTATTACCTTCATAATATAATTTAGAAGCCTCTAATCCATACTTTTTGTATATTTCTAAATATTTAATATCATGCTGTGTTGTAAGCTTTCCTGTGTTTCTTCCTGAACTCCCATACCCAACTTTATCAGCGTCTACTATTACTACTTCAATCCCTTGTTTTGCTAATAAATATGCACTTGTTGTTCCAACTATTCCAGCCCCTACAATCAATACTTTAGTACTTATATTTTCCTTTAATTTTTCATAATTTATAGATTTAGTACTCAAAATCCAATATGATTGATTCATTGTATTATGTTCCTTTCTAATATTTAATTTAATCATACTAGTATACTTCCCTAGAAAATAAGCAATTATTATAAATAAGAATATATTGGAGGAAAAATAATGAAAAATATAATAAACCCTGATTTATATCATGGACTAGGTAAGAAGAAGAATTTTTTTGAAGGTTGGTATTTTAAGATAGTAGATAAAAACAATTTATATAAGTTTGCATTTATACCTGGAATATCTTTTGGACAACATAAATCTGAAGCTCATAGCTTTTTACAAATAATTAATGGATTTGATAATGAATATAAATATTTACGATTTAATGAAAATGATTTCAAGTTCAATAATAAAAATTTTAAGATAGGCATAAAATCTAATGTTTTTTCATTAGATAAAATAAACTTAAATTTAAAATACAAAAACAAGACTATAAGAGGAAATTTATCTTTTAAAAATACTATTAGATGGAAAGATAATTTAATAAACCCAGGAAGCATGGGATTTTATAACTATTTATCTTTTATGGAGTGCTATAGCCAAGTTTGTATTTTAAATGGTGACATAATTGGTAAACTAGAAATAAATGGTGAAATAATAGATTTTACTGGTGGTAAGGTTTATATAGAAAAAAACTGGGGTAAGAGTTTTCCAAAATCGTGGGTTTGGATACAAAGCAATAATTTTAAAAATCCAACTATTAGTATTACTTGTTCCTTAGCTACTATACCTTTTCCTATTAAAGATTTTCGAGGATTTTTAATTGGTGTAACTATTGGAGATAATTTTTATAACTTTACTACTATTAATAAAAGTAATCTTATTTTGAAAAATATAGGTCAAGATATTGAATTAATAGCTTATAATAAAAATTTCAAACTCACTTTAAATACTTACACTAATAGAAATAATTTTGTACTCTGTATGGGTCCTAAAAATGGTAATATGATACCTCTAGTTAAAGAAACATTATCAGCTAAAGTACATATGACTTTAGAAGATACTAAAGAAAGTAAAATTATTTATCAAGGTGTTGGCCATAGTACCGGTGTCGAATATGGAGGAGAATTAATAAATATATTAGATTAATAATTTCTTTAAAAATATATTTAAAAGGCTTAACATCATATACAGTTAAGCCTTTTAATCCTTATTAATTATCTATTTAATTATGAATTTTATTTAGTCTCCTACTCCAAAATCGGTATTATTATGAAGTACTTCTATTTTACAGCTTTCATCTAAAAACTTATATTTTTCTGTAAACCATTTTACTAATTCATCATCTCTTTTTAGACTTGTTGTATTGTTCACAAATACATTTATTGTTGCATGATTAAAATTATTTAAAACTATCTCAATATCTTTATCTATCATTTCTTTTGTTTGACCTTTTATTCCTACCATAATGCAAGGTGAATCAAAGTATTTTTTTAATTCCTCAATATCTTTAAATTTAGCATTTTTATTTAAAAATTCATTTCTAAATTCATAGTCAAAACTTTCAACACCTATTTTAAATATTACAGGTATTTCAAAAAAATCTCTAATTTCTTGTACCCTATTTCTATAAGACCAATGACTTTCTAAAAATAGTTTTTCTATGTTTTTTTCTTTTATTATGCCTTTTATTTTTAATAAAGTAGCTTTTGGAATTTCAAAACAACTACCTGAATTTATCACTTCTAAAACTTTATATTTTCCTGTTATATTTTCTAAAACTTCAAAGTTTGTATTATTTATTTCTTCCTCTGAAGTTGAATTATCTAATATATAATCACAAAAACTACATCTACCCCATATGCAAGGAAATGATTTAAGTAAAACTATCTCACGTACATTTTTATTGGTTACTTCACTATATCTATCCATAATATCTCCTTTATCTACCAGTTTCAATATTTGCTTTAATATTTCTAGGAAGTGCCTTAATACCTAAAGCTACTAGTACTACACATATAAATTTATCTGTGTAATCTGTAACTATTTGTGTAATAAATACACTTAATACATCTGGCATTCCTACTGTTTTAAGTATTTGAACTATATAAGAAGATCCTGATGATGTAATCCCACCAAATAAAAATGCTGCTATACATGCACTTATTATAGATGTTGGAATTGTAAATATTAATACCCCTAATGGAGTTTTTATCCCTTTTAAAAAACCTTTATTATACATTATACCTGCAAGTATTCCTGTTGATATTTGAACTGGTGCAAAGTAAAGAGAGTATATATCAAATGTCATACCACTGACTATACTTCCACAAACCCCAGTTAATACTGCATATTTAGGTCCAAGTAAACAAGCTATAAATATAGTACCTATTGAGTCTAAATATATAGGAAGTTTCAAAGTTAAAGCTATGAATGCTCCTACTACATTTAAAGCTACACCTAATCCAACTAATGTAATACTTCTTACATTTACATTTTTATTCATGTTATATCACTCCTTCTACAGAATTTATAACATCTTCATAGTCTTTAAATAACCTTTTGATGAACATATTCATAAATCTCTTTTCATCTACTTCTGTTAATATATGTGAGTTATACTTATTTTTATAAAAATCAAATGAATCAACTATAGACTGACCCATAGCAACTCCATCTTCTACAACCTCTACATAAGAATCAAATCCTCTGCATATACTTCTATCAATGAAATATGCTACTGCTAATGGATCATTTATTACACATCCAATTATACCTTCTTGTTCCCAATGAAAATCAATATAAAATCTTGTGATTTCTGTTATATACTTAGCCATATTTTTATCAAGCCTATTTATAAACTCAATTATATTTGGTGTAAGTACAATCTTTCGTGTTACATCAAGTCCTACCATATGAATTTTTTTAGATAAGTTCTTGTAAATATAATCTGCACTATGAGGGTCAACCCAATAATTAAATTCTGCTACTGGTGAACAGTTTCCATGAATTCTAAAAGCACCTCCCATAGATATAAATTCATCTAGGTTATTCTTAAATGCTTCTTCGTCTTTCATAAGTGCTTTTGCTATATTTGTAAGTGGTCCTAATGCAATAATAGATACATCTTTATTCTCTTTTAAAGTATTTATTATAAAATCAACTCCACCTTCCAAAATTTTCACACCATTTACGTCTTCATAAAAATTTTCTCCAACCCCATCTTCTCCATGGGTATCTTGTGCTGTTACAAGTTCTCTCTTTAATGGATATTCTTCTCCAACATATACTGGTATATGTAATGAAGAACAAATTTGAAGTGTTTTTAGAGCATTCTTTGCTCCTAATCTCGCAGGTACATTTCCACTACATATAGTTATACCTAAAACCTCTAACTCAGGTGAATTAATTGCTAAAAGAATTGCCAAAGAATCATCTATCCCTGGATCACAATCAATTATTACCTTTCTTTTTTGCATGACAATCTCCTCCTTAAAGTATTTATAAGGAGAACTATACGGACTTTTGCATATCACAAATACCCATATCTAAGGATATAACTTATATACTGCCACTATATAAACCCTTAGTTTTTTATACTTGGAGTTCTCGAACAAGTCCTAGATATCTATCTAGATTTCGGAATTTATATATTCACGTATACAATTATATCATATCCATTAACCACATAACAAGTTATTAGTTTTTACTAAAAAATAATAAACTTACTAAATATTTTTATATATTCAGTAAGTTTTTATTTATTATTTAACTGTATTTATACATTCATTTATAACTGAAGTGTCCATTCCACCTACTTGAATTAATTTAGTTGCATTTTTAACTACTGACTTATCACTTCCTTTTTTAGTAAGTATAACTGGATAATTCTTTGCTAAAGGAGATACAGTAAGTGCATCGACTAAAATATCACCTTTTGATATATAAAACTCATTTGTACCTTTATAGAATTTTTCAACTACTAATTTATTAGTTGAATATCTATCATCTCCACCAATCCTTGTTGCTTTCGCTTTATTTACTATAGAGTTAGCCATAACAGATGTTGATCCTATAACATAACTCTCTGTATTATTAGTATTAAAAGGTATATCTTTACCATTAGTTAATATAATTGCTACACCATCACGGCTAGCTATAGACGATACACTCATGGCATCTGCTTCACCTTTATATCCATTAACTAAAAATATTTTATCAATTTTTTTTATTTTTTTTATTTCATTTGCCACTGAGTAACTTGTTTTTAATCTATCCATTCCTCCAAGTCTTACAACTTCAATATTATTTGACTTTAATTTATCTTCTACAATTTTACCTACAACAGATGTACTACCTATAATATAAACTTTTTTTACGCCTTTAAGTCTAGACATAGTTTCATTTGGTATAGAATCTGATTTTGTTAATAATATAGGTGCATTAGCCGCACCTGCTAAACCACTTGCACTTAATCCATCTGCTACTGTTTTATCTGCATTAACTAGTATTGCAGTAGTATAATTTTGATGATCTGCAATAAGCCCTGCAGTTTCGTATCTATTTTGTCCTTTAATTGTATCAACTACTAAATTTGATTTAGAGTTATTTATAACACTAATACTTTCACTTCCTACATATCCTTTTACTGTAAAATCATAACTGCCAGGTATGGGGTTAATTATATTTGAAGGTAATATTCTATCTGGATTTATTTCTATTTTCGAACTACGACTATCTGAAATAATTGCTACATGACCCTTTGATGCACTATATAAACTTTTTCCATTTTTATCATTTACCGATGTATTTGAATTAAATACACCCAATTTATATCTATTGTAGTCATCATTTATACCTACAGAAGATAAGTATGAATCAATTTCATTCATAAAGCTAGCTGCTTTTTCCCCCCAGAAAGGATCTGATGCATATTTTACATTACTTCCTAAATTTTTATTTCCTAGATTACTTCCATAATAGTTAACACCTTTTGGATTTAAATATCTATTTGACATCCATTCTTTAGCAAATGTATTAATACAATCTTCAATACTAGAGAATTTCTTTGCATCTTGTGGATTTGAGTCTGATGCATCTATACCAAATATATTATTTTTTTCTTTTGCAAGTTTTGAAGTTCCTTTACCTGATTCATTCATTGCTATACCTATCATAAATGATGCATTAACACCATATTTATTTTGAGCTTTGATAAAATATTTCCCCATTCCTCTTAATACACTATCTGATGATGTTTTAGCTTCAAAGTATCTATTTATATCATCTGAACTATATAACGATTTACTTCTACCTGATAAATATTGGTAGTAACTATAATATGGATTATTAGCATTTACAGAATTATTATGATTATTTAATCTAATATCTAATACTAATTTATTTATATCATCATAAAAATAATTTCCATCATAACTATAATATTTCTTCCCTGATACCATAAAATATGGTGCTCTACCTATACTCCTTTTACTACCACTACTACCTTGTACATTAGAACTTATGTAGTGATTTAATTGACCACCTAAATTTTCATAGTAGCTTAAATTTATTGCTTGGTTTATAGGAAGTAGTACTATATTTGTTCCTTTTGAATCCTTTTTTTCTATCCATCCCGTGTATCCTGATATTTCTATTTTTACCATATCTTTGGTTTCTTCAATAATAGGTACATCATCTATAAAACCATGGTTAATATATGTGTAAGCATTATATTTACTCGCATTTGGATATATATTAGTTGTATGATTTATAGAGTCTTGTGATATGTTATCTCCTATTTTCACAATACGTCCAATAGAATTTGTTGTATATGCTATAGTTCCATCACTATTTATAACTGTTGGTATAATATTTTCATTCTCATAATCTTGTTCTAAATTATTTGCTATATTTACCGCATTTTCTAAAGTATCAACACCTTCTACAAATGTGTATAATCCATTTGAATATGCTAATGCTACTTCATAGTTTGAGTTTGTCTTTAATTTGAAATAGTTGATATTATTTAACTCTTCTATATCTAATTGTACTTCTTCTGGAATATTTGGGTCTAGTTGATATGAACTTGATGATGGCTTTTGATATGTTTGATATTCATTTGATTCATTTGATTCATTTGCATATGATAATGGTATTATACTACTAAAGGTAATAGTGCTTATAACCATACTTGTAAAAATATTCTTCTTTAGTTTCATCGCTTCCCCCTAATTATAATAGATTTATATGTATAAATTATAACATAATTTATACATATAACAAATAAAAAAAGTACCTATTTAAAGGCACTTTTTGACTTAATATATTTTTATTTTTCAAAGACATATTTATCTATAAATCTGTATATTCTATTAAAATATTCATCTCCTAATATATCATATCCATTTACATGTTGAACTCCATCTATTAACCAAATTTCTTTCTTATTATGTGGTATATTATCATATACTATTTGACTACTTTCTGGTGCACAAACCTTATCTTCTTTACCATGTATTAAAAACATTGGTGAAGTTATATTTTGAACTTCTTCATAAGGCTTTACATCTTTATAACTAAACCCTGATTTCATTTGTGTATATAAATTTCCCATTAATTTTGCATAACCAACTGGCAATAATGGAATATTTTCAGCTTCTATTCCAAGTCTTATAGCATCATCCATTTCATGATATGGTGAATCTACTATATAAAAGTCTACATATTTATTTTCTTCATTTATTCCAGAATGCATAAGAACTGTTGCCGCCCCCATTGAATAACCATGAGCTCCTAATTTTCCTTGTGGATATTTCTCTTTTATAAACTTTGCGACACTATCTAAATCAAATCTTTCATATAAACCAAATGTGTAATCATCTCCACCTGTATTACCAGTATGCCTTTGATTATATATTACTACGTTGTACCCATTTTCAAGGTATTCAAAAGCTTTTTCTAAGTATTCATAATAATAGCTTTCTATACCATGTACTAATATAATTGTGTTTTGTGTTTCAATATTTGATTTTATAAATTTTGTTTCTACATCATATCCATTATTTAATGATTCTATAAATATATCTTCATATTTATAGTTTTCAAGTCTTTCTAGTGGTTTGTTTTCACGATTTGAAAATGTTTCTAATACATCTTCATCTTTTATAGATTGCTCAGATCCAACTGACCCATCATAGACCATTGAGCCTATAATATATGATACTATTAAAAATAGTATCGATATTGTTGATAAAGCTATCATAATTATTTTCTTTTTATTTTTCATATTATTACTCCTTATAAGTCCTTTTTTACTACCTGGTGTTAAAACTAAGTATACATTATTTTTTTACTTTTTTCTACATTTTTTTATCATTATTAAATAAAAAAATCTGAGATACTTTTTATTATCTCAGATTAAAAAATACTTCTTATTTTTTTAGTTTTGCTAAAGCTTCGGCAAATGGATTATTAAATACTTCCTCATTTTTGTTTTGATTCTTTAAATATTTATTTATATCTTTTTTAGAACCTTTATTCTTTTCTTCTGCTTTTCGTTTATTGAATGAATTTAATTTTTCCCTATGACCACAGCTACATACAAAAGTTTTACCTTCACCCTCTCCACGAAGTTCAAGTTTTTTATGACAAACTGGACATCTTGAGTTTGTTACTTGAGATAAAGTCTTTCTAGTGTTACACTCTCTATCTTCACAAACTAGCATCTTACCTTTTTTACCATTTACTTCAAGCATAAACTTTCCACACTCTGGACATCTATTTTTAGTTATATTATCATGTTTAAATTTAGAATCACTACTTTTTATTTCCTTGACAATATCTTTCGAGTAATTTTTCATATCATTTATAAAATTATCTTTATTTAATTTTCCTTTTGATATATCTAGCAATTTAGCTTCCCAATCGCTTGTTAGTTCTGGGGTTTTTAATTCCCTTGGAACTAACTCTAATAATTGTCTTGCTTTAGATGTAACATGTATATCCTTACCTTTTCTCTCTAATAAGAATGAATTAAACAATTTTTCAATTATGTCAGCTCTTGTTGCTACTGTTCCTAATCCGTTTTTTTCCATAACAGTAAGAAGTGTTCCTTCATTTAAATATGCTGGAGGATTAGTTTTTCCATTAGTTTTATTTACTTTATTTACTTTTAAGATATCATCTTTATTTATATTAGGTATATGACTTAATTCTTCATCATCACTATCTTTATATGTTTCTCTCCATCCTAAACTTATTACTTTATTTCCTTTAGCATTAAAATTTTCATCATCTATTTTAGCAGTTATTAAAGTTTGTTCATATTCATATGGTAGACATAGTACAGCTAAAAATCTTTTAACAACAAGATCAAATATTTTTCTTTCTTTATCGCTTAAATCACCTAAAAATACTCTTTCTTCTGTTGGTATTATTGCATGGTGGTCACTAACTTTTGAATTATCAACAAATGATTTATTGCCATTTATTTTATTTCTTAATATTTTACTACATACTCTAGAATAATCACTTACATTAACAGCTTTTACTCTGTCTACTAAAGTTTCAACTATATCATTAGTTAAATATCTAGAATCTGTTCTCGGATAAGTAAGTACTTTATGATATTCATATAGCTTTTGCATTATAGATAATGTTTCTTTTGCTGAATATCCAAATATTTTATTTGCATCTCTTTGTAGTTCAGTTAAATCATATAATGCTGGAGCATATTTTTTCTTTCGTGATTTATTTACTTCTACTATTTTTAAATCTTTATTTTGTACTTGATTTATTATATTATCTATTTTCTCTTCACTAAAACTTGTCGAAGTTTTATTTTTATCATTCCATGTAAACTTAATAGATTCATTACCTTTTTCACATGATAAATTAATTCCATAGTATTCTTTAGCCTTGAAGTTTCTTATTTCTTCTTCTCTTTTTAGAATCATTGCAACCGTAGGTGTTTGCACTCTTCCACAAGAAAGTTGAGCATTATGTTTAGTAGTTAATGCACGAGTTGCATTTATACCAACTATCCAATCAGCTTCTGATCTTGCTATTGCTGAATAATATAAATTTTCATATTCTTTTGCATTTTTTAATTTTTCGAACCCTTCTTTTATTGCTTTATTTGTACTTGATGATATCCAAAGACGCTTTAGAGGTTTTTTAACATGTGATTTTTCTATTATCCATCTTGCAACAAGTTCACCTTCACGACCTGCATCTGTTGCTATAACTATTTCACCAACATCTTCTCTATTCATTTGAGATTTTACAGTATTAAATTGTTTACTACTTTTTTTAATTACTACTGTTTTTAAACTATTTGGCAATATAGGTAAATCATCTATATTCCAAGATTTATACTTTTCACCATAACTTTCTGGGTCTGCTAATGTAACTAAATGACCTAATGCCCAAGTTACTATGTATTTAGGTCCTTCTATATATCCATTTTTTTCATTTTTACATCCTAATACAGAAGCAATATCCCTTCCTACTGAAGGCTTCTCTGCTAGTACCAATATTTTTTTCATGAAATTTCCTTTCTTAATTACTTTAATTTTAAACAGTTAAATTTTAGTAATAAAAACCAAAATCTGCTTCTACGCAGAATTTATCTCTACTTAAAAGTCCTCCAAAAGATATTACTATGTCATTCATTTGAGAGTCTAATCTCTTATCTATTATTATCTTATATCCGTCTACCTCATATAAATTGTCATTTATAGTTGGTTCATCTAATTCAAAATCTAACTTTGCATCTGTAGTCATTGTTATACATCTTGTACATATTCTTATATTTTTTTTATCGCTAATAGCTAATAATTTATCAAATTCTTTTTTTGCTTCTTGAGTTATAAGTATATTCATTTCCATAGTTTTGTCTCCTTAAATATTTTATTTATCTTTTTATAATATCATCTTTAACACAAAAAATCATTTTAAAATATAAAAAGAGAGAATAATATTCTCTCTTTTTATCATTAAATTTATATTTGGTTTAATTATTTAAAAGAACATTATAACAGATAGTAATGATACTATAGATAATAATATTCTTGCTATTTTAAACTCACTTTTATATAAAGCTATACATATAAGCGATATGATTATAAGTATAATATAAATAATTCTCTCCAATATATAATTACTTGGTAAGCTATTGAAATTCATATATAATCCTAGCAATATAGAAAAATTTAATATTAAAAATATACTAAAGTGTTTTACATATTTTCCATCTTTAAACATTAATAATCCTATAG